>NZ_JAUBQN010000073.1:0-12379 GCF_036701295.1 Microcoleus harperi Pol14_C6
AGATTGACATTCTGGACAAATCATAGCTGAATTTTCTTTGACTGTTAGCACTCAGCATACCACAACTGTGCAACGCCAAATCGAGACCTTAACTGTATGTAGCCATATTACCAATTTAGGCTTGCATCTAACGGCAAATTTTGCAACTGAAAATTCACCCAAATAGCCGCTGCCAAACCCGATCGCAAAGCACCCTCTATTTGACCTTCCCCGCACAAATCCCCCGCACAAACCAGCGGCAAATCCCCCCCAGTAGGCAAACAAAAAACAGGCAAAGGATTTCGACAAAAAGCATAGCGCCAGCGGTGAACCTGCAACCATTCCGGCTCTTTGAGCCAAGGGATTAAATATTCACAAGCTCTCGAAAGCAATTCCTGACCGACAGTTTCCAAATCAGCAGCTTCTAAATAGCGTTCTGCAAAATTTGCGCTGCTGTGAACCACAAACACCGGCTGCTGCAGATCGAGCCGTTTGCTGCTGTCTAAACCCACCCAAGCTAAATCAGCATTATCAGGAAAAGAAACAGATTTCCACTGCGGATTTAGATTGCTTAAATCTTGCTGTTTTGTCGCAGAATAGCCAGCCATAACGGTAATGCAAGGGTCGTACTCCACAGAACGCAATTTGTCAAGAATATCAGGTTTAAAACCAATTTCCGAATTCAAAAACATTAAAGCTTGAGGAGCCGGAATTGCTACTACAACAGCCTTAGCAATCAATTCTTGAGGAGTCTGTAAATTGTCATCACTAACTTCTAGGGAAAGATGCCACATTTGGTTATCTGTAGTAGAAATAGCTTGTACGCGGCGGCCAAACCAAATCTCTAAATTCTCAGCCAGATACTTACCGATAGCATTCATACCCGCAGGTGCGACATAACAAGAGCTAGGAATAGCAGAAAGTTTTCCCTGTCTGAATTCGCAGACAGTATGAGTCCAGAGTTTGAGGATATCCCGATCGAGCAAAGCTTCAATTAACCGCTGCACCGCATCCCCCTGCGGTTCGAGATACCGCGCGCCGTGATCGGCCCTAGTACCCTGTACGCGGCGGGTAGCAACACGTCCCCCCGCGCCGCGAGATTTCTCAACAACCGCCACAGAATAACCAGCTTGACGCAACCGTTGAGCGCAACTCAGTCCCGCCATACCCGCACCAATCACCGCAACATCGAACATAATCACTCAGTCAGCCTTGTAAATCTACACATCAGCTTAAAGGCTGCGAGCTGAATTTGTACCTTATCGATGACTCAAAAGAGCCGTAGCTTCCGGGGCCCGACGCCATCGCCCTGCACCAAGTAGTAGAATAAAGGACAGCACGAATCCATGATTAAGACCAAATCAAAAAATGCCACTGTAGGTAAATCCTAAATCCTCATGGTTGTCAATCAGCAGCAATCTAAAATCTAAAATCTAAAATCTAAAATCGAATAGGGGAGGGCAAAATTTTGGACGAACTCAGAGCAGCACTCGAATTGACAACAGAAGAAGAATTGCAGCAACTAACAGAACTTCTGTTCAGCCGCAAGTTTAACCCTTTAGATTACGTGCAAACCCCCGCACCGATAGATGTACAAAGTCGTGATCGTCAAGCATGGCTCGACGCCGTAGAACAGCGGTTTCGCTATCTTGCGGCCGACGGGTTGACGGTACTCAGAGGGCGAACCCAACAAGTTACTTACAGACAAGCACTAATTCAAGTTTGTCGCTATCTCAAAATCCCTTATCCCAGACAGTTGTCAACCACCGACTTAGAGGCAGAAGTATTTCTGCACTTAATGGGCCGCGCGTGGAAGCGTTTACCGGCAGATGAACAGCAAGCGCTGACAGTGCGCGTACAGCGAGCAATTGTGGAGTCTAAACTCTCAGAACCCTTGCCAATTTCTGCTGAAAAAGACCCGCTAGGTTTGCTGTTCAAAGGCGGCAGCGCTTTAGCTGTTAGTTCCATCTTAAAACCAATGCTGCTCAAACTAATGGCCAATCAATTTGCGCTGCATTTTGCCACCTATCAAATGGCAAAACAAGGAGTGCTTGCAGGCACTGCAACGGCAGCAACCCAGTTTCAAAATTATGTCGCAATTCAGACGGCGCGGCGCGGTATGGCGGTGAGTGCAGCTCGTTACGGTGCGACGCGGAGCGTATTTTCGTTGGTCGGCCCGGTGATGTGGACTTGGTTTTTAGCGGATTTGGGTTGGCGATCGATTTCCACGAACTATGGCCGGATTATCCCGACTATTTTTGCATTAGCTCAAATTCGATTAACGCGATCGGAATGCGTTTGGGAACTAGCTTAACGATTATAGATTATAGATTGTAGATTTTAGATTTGAGATTGGGAGTGTGGGTGAATATCAAAAATCGGTTGAAATTAGCTGCCAAACTGACAGCCGAAAATCTAAAATCTCGACTCCAAAAACATCCCGATAACCGCCTGCGAATCCCTTGGAATTTCGCTCAATTGGGGATGGTAATTTTTCCATTAATTCCGATTTTAGGAGCTTTAGGTTTATTCCTGGGATTGGCCGGCACTTGCAAGCAAAAGTTCCGTCAAATTAGTCGCCGCCCGTTGAATCGAGGATTCGCAATTCTGAGTGCGCTGCTAGTCATCACAGCGGTTTTTGCCAACAACCGCATCGAGGCTTTTGTAGGGTTATACAATTTCTTGCCGTTCTTTATATTGTTTGCCGCTTTCAGCAGTTTAATTCAAACTTCGCCTCAATTGCGGCAATTGTCTTGGATGATGGTAATTAGTTCAATTCCCGTGATAATTTTAGGTCTGGGACAGCAATTTTTAGGTTGGAGCGGCATAGATCAATTGCAGCCTGTTTTTGGCTGGGTACTCGAACCCAAAGGCAATCCCCCCGGCCGTATGGCTTCTGTGTTTATGTACGCTAATATTTTAGCTTGCTATCTGACAATTGCTTTTATTTTAGCACTGGGACTGTTGATGGATGAAGGGTTCGGGAACGAGCACTGTAAGGGATTTAACCGATTTAACAGCTCGATTTTGAGGGAAGAGGAAAGAGGAAAAAAGGAAACAATTCCTGAACGGCTGATGCGAGATTCCCAATTACCGTTCCCCAATTACCGATTCCTATTTTTAAGTTTTGCAGTGATCGGGAATGCTGTTGCTTTGATTTTTACTAATTCTCGCAATGCTTGGGGCCTGGCAGTTTTGGCAGTTTTTGCTTTTGCATTTTATGCTGGTTATAAAAAATTATTAGCTGCGGTTTTTAGTGTGGCTAGCACAGTTTTTTTGTCGGCCTTTGGCCCCGAACCTTTACGGCAGTATTTGCGAATAATTGTCCCTGCTTTTTTTTGGGCTAGACTCACCGACGAGATGTTCCCAAATCGGCCCACAGCTACTTTAAGAACTACTCAGTGGGAATTTGCTTGGTCGATGACTCAGCAGCGTCCTTGGACTGGTTGGGGATTGCGAAATTTTACGCCTCTCTATCAAGCTCAGATGCAAGAATGGCTCGGTCATCCTCACAGTTTGATACTAATGTTGACTGCGGAAACGGGAATACCCGCCACACTTTTGTTGTTTGGTTTAGTGGGTTGGGTTTTGGCTAGGGGTGTTTTGCTGCTGGTGAATTGGCCACTTTTTTCTGCGGATATCAAACACGAGCAAATAGCAACACAGGAAGTAGCTGAAAATCCTTTAGTGATCAATCAAAAATCTATAATTAACAGCACAAATCAGGCGGTTTGTCAAGATTTAAGAGCGGCCGATCGCCTAATTTTTTTCAGTTATTTATTAGCCTTCGTCGCCTGTACGCTATTTAACACTGTAGACGTGACGCTGTTTGATTTCCGACTCAATACTACAAGCTGGTTGCTGTTAGCCGCAATTTGTGGGGTCAGCCAGAGGGAATAGGCGATCGGGCATCGGGCATCGGTTATTGGTTATTAGAACGAACAACCAACAACCAACAACCCACTAATGACTAATGACTACTGACTAATGACTACTGAATTCTTTTATTCCACCGTCACCGACTTCGCCAAATTGCGCGGCTGATCCACATCCAAACCTCGACGCGCCGCAATGTGATAAGCCAACAATTGCAGGGGAATCACTGTCACAATCGGCGACAACAATTCATCCACCAAAGGAACCGGCAAAATGTGGTCAAAAATATCGGCTTCCGCCACACCTTGCTTCGGCGTTACGCCAATTAAACTGGCGTCGCGGGCCTTCGCTTCCTGAGCGTTGGAAAGCACTTTTTCGTAGACGCTACCGGGCATGGCGATCGCCACTACAGGCACTTTCGCATCCAAAAGGGCGATCGGGCCATGTTTCATCTCTCCGGCGGGATATCCTTCGGCGTGAATGTAGCTGATTTCCTTCAGTTTCAGCGCCCCTTCCAAAGCAATTGGAAAGTTAATTCCGCGCCCCAAAAAGATAAAATCTTGGGTGTCTGTAAACTGGTGGGACAATTCCTCCACATACTGTTCTTGAATCTCCAAAAACTTCTCAATTTCTGTCGGCAACTGGCGCAAACCAGTAATAATTTCTGCCAATCTCTCAGTGCTGATTGTTTGCCGCTGGTGCGCCAAATCCAAAGCTAAGAAATAGAATGCCATCAACTGAGTGACAAAAGTTTTAGTGGCAGCAACGCCGACTTCTATACCTGCATGGGTGTTGATTACCTGTGGCATCATGTGGGCGATCGAACTTTCGGTTCTGTTAGTAATACCTAACATTCTCGCCCGAAATTTATCGGTAAAACCCGCGCGCCGCTGCTGTTCCATCCCCAAAGCAGCCAGCGTGTCCGCCGTTTCTCCCGACTGTGTTACCCCAATAGTTAAAGTGTTTGCTGTCAGCGGTGCGGGCGCGTAGCGGTACTCAGAAGCGTACTGCACCGCAGTGGGAATATTAGCTAATTGTTCCAACAAATATTTGCCAATTAGCGAAGCGTGCCAGCTCGTTCCGCAGGCTAGAATTGAAACTTGTTCGACATCGGTGCAAAGTTCTTTAGGCAAGTTGAGATTGATGGGAGATCCCGGATTTCCTGGCTGCCAATCGCTGTCTAAATAAGCCTCCAAACAAGCTCGGACTACGGCGGGCTGTTCGTAAATCTCCTTGTGCATGAAGTGTTTGAAGCCTTGCTTTTCGACTAAAACCGGACTCCAACCAAGGATGCGCGGGCTTTTTTTCAGCCTTTCTCCTGCAAAGCTGTAAACTTCGACTCCCATCGGAGTCAGTCTTGCCAATTCACCATTTTCCAACGACAAAACAGTGCGGGTGTGAGAGACTAAGGCCGGCGTGTCGGAAGCGCAGAAAAATTCGCCAGCACCAAAGCCAATCACCAAAGGAGCTTGCTGTCTGGCGACAATTATTTCGTCGGGAAAATCGGCACAAATAACGGCGATCGCAAAGGCTCCTTCTAACCGATTTACCACCTTTGCAACGACTTCTAAAAACGACAAATCAGCAATTTTTTCGGGCTTTTTCTCTTTTCTTTCTTCCTTCTCCCTTTTTGCTTCTGCAAATAACTCAGCTATTAAGTGAGGAATCACTTCTGTATCGGTATCCGAGACAAATTTATGTCCCTTTGCTTTCAATTCTTTCCGCAAATCGCGATAATTTTCGACAATTCCATTTTGAACTACCGCAATTCGCCCGCTATTATCCAGGTGAGGGTGAGCGTTATATTCCTCTGGTTTGCCGTGAGTTGCCCAGCGGGTGTGTCCGATGCCAATGGGAGCCGGAGATTCTATCTCTGCTAGCTTTTCCCGGAGGTTGTGCAATTTGCCCTTGGCTCGGATGCAGGTAATTTCTCCTTCCGAGATGGTAGCGAGGCCCGCTGAATCGTAGCCCCGGTATTCTAGTTTCTCCAATCCTGCTAGCAAAATCTCGCTTGCTGCTTGCGTGCCGATATAGCCAACGATTCCGCACATTTAACGTACTACTCCTGCTTAGCGATCGCAATAAAACTCACGTTTTATCATTTTTACCTTCTTCCGGCCCCAGAATGCAGATTCCGCGACAAAAAAGAGGGGGCGATTAAATTGCCCCCTCTCTTGTGCCCGTAATTCGATCGGCGTGTCGATCGATATTTAGTAGGCTAGACCCATACTGCGAGTGGTTTCTGCTCCCAGGTAAACCCGGATGCTCAGAAAATCGGTGGGGCAAGCAGTTTCGCACCGCTTGCAGCCTACACAGTCTTCGGTGCGGGGAGATGAGGCAATCTGAGCTGCTTTGCAGCCATCCCAGGGCACCATCTCCAAAACGTCAGTCGGACAAGCGCGGACGCATTGAGTGCAGCCGATGCAAGTATCGTAAATTTTGACTGAATGAGACATTGAATAAAGGCTCCCAACGAGTCACTAAAAATTTCCTTGCTCTGCGAATTAACAGATTTGACGGTGAGGTGCCACCGCTATAGCCTGCACAGAGAATTAAAGGTTAGTCTACCGCAGTGCTTGGAAGCACTTCGCGAAAAAGCGACAAAACTTCACAGTTATTCACGCTGGGAGTCTTATAGAACCCATTTGGGATTTATTCATTTGCCAACCGTTTGAGCATGAGCCTGATGAAATACAAATTGAGTTTCGCAGTGGCATTGGCGAGAGTCTGTTCAAAGTTCTTGACCAAACTCTTACCGCCTGACATCGCAGCGTTTGACCGTTTAATCACGAGCGCGAGTTGCCACCACGACAAATCCAGTTTTCCCCTCTAATGCCACTTTTTCGGCTTTGGTTAGTTTCCGTGCCAGTTTAAACCGGATCTGGGTCATAATCTGCCGATAAAGTTTTTACATTCTCTGCGATGGTGTTATCCGGGTGATACCTATTGCCCTTGCAGAATGGTAATCTTCGGAATATTGACGGGTCAGAGTGTGAAAATAATGGAGGTTGTGACTTAAAATATCAACCCAGCCACATTCATCGGACACACGGGCTTTTGTACAATGGATAAAAAACGGCAAGCTGACTGCTATCAACACCTAGATGTTGTTTGATGCCATTGGTGTATTTGAAATGGCAAAAGCCTTGAGACTCGCCACTGGCAAATTGCACGTATTTTTCACCGCTACACGGAGTTATTAGAGGAATTTTAGCCGTTTGTTAATCAACTTTACGCTGTGAGCTAATGAAGGGAGTTCGGGGAGCCAAGAAGAAACCCACGAGACTAGCGAAGAGAATCGGTGTAAAAGTGCTAAATCCTGTCAACTTGGCGAGTAGCAGAGTGGTACTAATTGGAGTTCGAGTAACTGTTGAATTCAGAGCAGCCATTACACAAATCATTGCTAAAGTCTCGTTGGAGGCGGGATTAATGATAGCGATTGCCTTCCCTAAACAGGCTCCTATAAAAAACAGCGGGATGATAATCCCCCCCCGCCAGCCTCCATTTACGGTCGTACTAATGGCAAACACTTTAGCAATAACTAAAGTTAAGACAACTCCCAAAGAAAAGTTGCCCTCAACAATTTTTTCAATTTGATGTTCACCAAAGAAACGAGTGAGCGGAAATAAAGCTGATAACACACCAAGTGCTAGCCCGGCTAAAGTAGTTCGCACATAGATTGGACTGGGTATCGAATCAAACAAGCGACCAACACTGCGAAATACAGCGATAAAAAGCCACCCCATGATAGCACCTACGATTCCATAAGCAATCGCGGCGCCAAAGTCATAAAGGCTGTCCACATTGTATTGAGGAAAATGCCAGGTTGGACCAATTCCTAGCTGGGTAATTGCTACAAAGATGGTGTAACTTGCACAACTTGCCACGACCGCAGGCAATATTGCTTCAAAATACTCCACAACATTCTGATGATGCAGGATTTCTAAAGCAAAAAAAGTACCGCCCAAAGGAGCACCGAACAAAACTGTAAAACCAGATGCCATGCCAGCAATACTCAAAGTTCGTAGTGCCTCTCCACGCATTTGAAAGCGATCGGCGAACCACGTACCAATTGAACCTGTTACTTGCACCATTGGTGCTTCTGGACCAGCACTGCCTCCACTTGCAATACTGATTAGCGACGACAGAATCATCGAAGGATTCTCGTTCATGGGTAACCGCCCGCCATTGAGATGAATATTGTCAATAATCAACCCTATTTCGCCAGGATTTCCCAACCAATGAATGAGCAAACCGATGAGCAAACCCGCAAGGGGCATGATGATTAGTAGATAAGGTCCACTAAAATATTCAAATCCCAGCATTAGGTAAGACAAAAATATCCAATAAGTGGCAGCAAACAAACCACAAATTATTCCTAGCATTGCCCATAGCAATACCGAACGTGTGAGATTTACTGGGTTTCGTTTCATTGGTGATTCCTTGTCAATAGCGAGCCAGTTAGGAAGTCTTAAAAACTATTTTGTGTAATTGTATACAACTTCTGTTTCTGTTGTCTGCATATTAACCTACCAACCACCACACTTGCTTTGGAGTGTAGATCGGGGCTATCGAATGCCAAGAGAGCAATCGCAGTCTAACAAGGGCTGGCAACGGAACTGAGGCATAGGTTGTCAGCGGTGAAGCCACTGTGCAACGCCGTCCGCTGAAGCCCTCGCCGTTAGACAGCTTCATCTCTTGGTGGCGTCAATAGCTTAAAGAACCCATTTGGGATCTTTGATGACGAGCTAAGATCAGAAATAAATAACATTGTCGAGCAACTTAACCGACAAAGAGTGATAACTCCGCAGCGCCTTTGCTGCCCCACAAGAAGAGTAGACCACCTATAGGGCCAAAACGACAAATTGTGGACGGTATCTTCTATCAACTTAAGAATGTACGATCGCCATCGAGCTTCCCGCTAGCATTCGGGTATAATTCCGAGCTAACGGCGTTGGATATTAGAAAGAACCAAAATCCTTACTACAAAACTGGATGGGATATTAGAAATGACTAAAGTCCTTACTACAAAGCGACGCAAATCGATCGACTAAAAGCCTAATTTTTCTAACACGGGCTTAGTTGAAACAATATGTCGATCGAGCCCTAGTTTTTTTGGCTCCACACCCAAAGCCAAAGCCACCAATTGTGACAAATGCAACACGGGCAAACCCAACTTGCGCCCGATTACTTTTTCCACCTCCGGCTGTCGCGAATCCAAATTCAAGTGACACAGAGGACAAGGCGTTACCATACAATCCGCACCATTGTCAAGAGCATCTTGAATATGTTTGCCTGCCATCCCAAAAGATTGGTTAGTGGCATAACTCGCCAACGGCCAGCCGCAGCACTGCGTCCGCCCTCGATAATAAACCGGAGTTGCCCCGATCGCCCGAAACACATTTTCCATCGATTCCGGTTGGTGCGGGTCATCGTAAAGCAGCTTATCCTGAGCTCGCAGCAGGTAGCATCCGTAAAAAGACGCGCACTTCAAACTCGAAAGCTTTCGGGTGACTCGCTTTTGAACTTCCTCCAAACCGTAATCTGCAACGATCGCCCACAACAGATGTTTCACCTCGGTACTACCTTGATAAGGCGAACAGCCTTGCTTTTTGAGTAAACCGTTGACTTTTTCTATGTAGTTGGGATCGGTTTTTTGGCAATCCTTGAGGCGATCGTCCACATGACCGATGACCCCTTGACAAGTGCTGCAATGCGTCAGCAAAGGTAGATTCAGTTCCTCAGCCAAAGCAATATTGCGGGCATTGACAGTATCTTCGAGCAACTGCGAATCTTCCTTGAAAGTACCAGAACCGCAGCAGGAAGCTTTCTTTAGTTCCACCAGTTCAATCCCCAACGCTTGAGTTAGCGCCATTGTAGACAAGTAAAGTTCGCGGGCCGCCCCTTGGGCAACGCAACCGGGAAAGTAAGCATATCTGAGACTTTGGGATGGCATAGTCGTTTCTGCTGGGGACACAAGGTTCGGGAAAAGAAACTTGAGCGATCGAAGGCGAGAGGCTTCCTGCTTAGTTTTCCCTCTTTATAATTAACCTATCACCGCCTAGCTAGGAGCCAATTGTCAGCTTTTCTCAAGCATTTTGAGTTGATGACTGACGCACCATTGACCAAAAATCCGGTTCCTCAACGTTATCAGGTCGCTAAACGAGATGATTGATTTTGGGCTATTGGGTTTTTTTTGCCTTAGTCCTAGAGTAGCTGCGATCGTCGGTGTGCCAATTGTCGCTGGCCCGTGTCACTTAGAAAAGCGGCCAGCGTTTCTCCTGCAGATCCCCCTTTCGGATAAGATTAGATACGCAGCAACCAATGAGGACACGATGTTATGAGCCAAGACGACATTTTTGCTAGAGTCAAGAAAATTGTGGCAGAGCAACTGGAAGTCGATCCGAGCGAAGTCAAGCCCGAAGCCAACTTTGCTAACGATTTAGGAGCAGATTCCTTAGATACTGTAGAGCTGGTCATGGCCTTGGAAGAAGAGTTTGATATTGAAATTCCCGACGAAGCAGCCGAAGGAATTACTACGGTTCAAGCTTCTGTAGATTTCATCAGCAGCCAACTTGCAGCTCCAAAAGCATAAAATACCTGTCTTTTCCCCTAAGAGGAGAGAAGTTAGAAAACTGGAAACTCCTCTTTTGTTCTGCGTTCTGGGTGTTTAATTTTTTGAAACTGAAATCATGACAAATTTAGAGCGTAAGCGCGTTGTTATCACGGGTCTCGGCGCGATTACACCGATCGGCAATACCTTGTCTGAATATTGGGACGGGTTGCTTGCCGGGAAGAATGGTATAGGCCCGATCACCTTATTCGACCCGTCGCGGCACGACTGCCGCTTTGCCGCAGAGGTGAAGGGTTTCGACCCACACGACTATTTAGAGCGCAAGGAAGCAAAGCGGATGGATCGCTTTGCTCAATTTGGAGTGTCAGCGAGCAAACAAGCTGTTGCTGATGCGAAGTTTGAGATTAACGACCTGAACGCAGAACAGGTGGGTGTCATTCTTGGCACTGGCATTGGTGGCCTGAAGGTTTTGGAAGAGCAGCAAGAGATCTATCTGACTCGCGGCCCCGATCGATGCAGCCCGTTTATGATTCCCATGATGATTGCGAATATGGCCGCAGGTCTGACGGCGATCCAAACGGGAGCTAAGGGACCGAACTCTTGCACGGTAACGGCCTGCGCTGCCGGGTCAAATGCAGTGGGTGATGCGTTTCGCCTAGTTCAGGGGGGTTACGCGCAAGCCATGATTTGCGGCGGTACAGAAGCTGCGGTGACACCTTTGTGCGTGGCGGGTTTTGCTGCCGCGAGGGCGCTTTCGACTCGCAACGATGACCCGACTCATGCTTGCCGTCCGTTCGATCGCGATCGTGATGGTTTTGTCGTGGGCGAAGGTGCTGGCATTCTGATTTTAGAAGAAATGGAACACGCTCTGGCGCGTGGCGCGAAGATTTACGCAGAAATCGTTGGCTACGGTTTGACTTGCGATGCGTATCACATGACTTCTCCGGTACCGGGGGGGGAAGGTGCGTCGCGGGCGATGGCTTTAGCGCTCAAGGATGCGGGTTTGACGCCGGATCAAGTGAGCTATATCAACGCTCACGGCACGAGTACGCTTCCCAACGATTCTACGGAAACGAAGGCGATTAAGAAGGTTTTGGGAGACCACGCTTACAAAGTAGCAATTAGTTCTACCAAGTCGATGACGGGTCATCTTTTGGGCGGTTCTGGGGGAATTGAGGCGGTGGCGACGGTAATGTCGATCGCCAATGACCAAATCCCGCCTACAATTAATCTGGAAAATCCCGATCCTGAGTGCGATTTGGACTATGTTCCTCATACCAGTCGCGATCTAAAAGTTGATGTGGCGCTGTCGAATTCTTTTGGATTTGGCGGCCACAACGTTACTCTGGCATTCAAGAAGTTTGTTCAGTAACGGGCAATTTGAAAGTCGAGAGTTAAAAAGGTGAAAAATTAGTTTTTCACCTTTTAATTTTTAGATAAATTTTAGATGGGGCGATCGGCTATTAAGTAAATCAAATTAACTCAACCTAAAATGCGATCGTGCGTTAGAGCCCCGCAGCACTTTAACGGCTGCGGGGCTCTGGCTATTTTGTTTTGTGATTAGCCGTTGCTCCTATCATGTCCGGGCTAGCGCTTGACTCAAAATTTACTTGTCATGAGTCAAGCACAACGAAGTAACCGCGTTGCCGAAAGGGCTAGATTCTTCAGTTCCTTCACGACTCAGAATGACAACTACTCAAGCGGAGTTGATATCACTTAGTTTGGTAACAAAAGGAGAACTCTAAAAAATATTTTTCCCCAAACAAAAAGCGCCCCTATTTCTAGGAGCGCTTTTTGTTAATCAAAGACTAAAACTTAGCCATTGATAGAAGGAGCAACCAAAGCCACTGGAGTGACTTCACTAGCAGCCAAATCAAGCGGGAAGTTGTGAGCGTTGCGCTCGTGCATTACTTCCATACCCAAGTTAGCGCGGTTGATCACATCAGCCCA
>NZ_JAUBQN010000074.1:0-12099 GCF_036701295.1 Microcoleus harperi Pol14_C6
TTTAAATCATCCAAATCTTCCTTCAGTCTTGTCTTATGGTACTCTGGCTGCTTAAAAACTGTCCGGAGTATTGTTATTATGGATTTTTTCAAATACAAATTAGTCGATCGTACTCAAGAAAGTCAATTAATTTTATATTTTAGATTAAAGAATTGAAGCATTGACCTCACGGATCAATTCGGGGGGCAACTTTCATCGGATACAGGTTTTTTATTTATCCACAGATGAATACGGCGGCTTGTATGCTGGATGCTTTCGGTTAAACTCGACAAAGGAAATGAGCAAGAAGGAAAAATGAATCACCTTTTTCCTTCTTGGTCCTCCTCAAAATTTTACTTCACCTACTAATTAACAAAATGCCACTGTAAGCCCGTGTTTTAAATCATCAAATCATCTTTCTTTCGCAGTTCTTCAATCTACTAAAACCTAAAATGATGAAGAATGTCTTCTACTTTTATTCAGTAATAGGTAACACTATCTCAAATTCACTTCCTCCCCCTAAGGTGGAATTTACATTAATTGTTCCGCCATGTTTTTCGACTACGATAGACTTAACGATCGCCATTCCCAACCCGGTTCCCCGACCGACTGCTTTGGTGGTGAACAGGCGATCGAAAATCTGCTGTTTCACCTCCTCTGTCATGCCAATTCCATTGTCGGAAATCCCAATCGTCACGCATTTTTCGTTCGTCATCCGGGTCCGAATTGTAATGCGATTCGGACTGACTTTAATTTCACTAAAACTTCGCCCTTGATTGGATTCTTCCAGAGCATCTATCGCGTTGGCGAGGATATTCATAAATACCTGATTTAACTGTCCGGGAAAGCAATTAATGGGTGGCAAGTTGCCGTATTCTTTCACGATTTTAATAGCCGGCCGGTCCTCGTTCGCTTTTAAACGGTGTTTGAGAATCAGGATGGTACTGTCAATTCCTTCGTGAATATTAAACGGAACCTTATAATCTTTGTCCGCTCTGGCAAAGATTCTCAAGCTCGTGCTAATATCGTGAATTCGCTCGACCCCTAAATTCATCGACTCAATTAACTTCGGCAAATCTTCTCGCAAATACTCCAGCTCGATCGCTTCAATTTCCTCTTCGATCTCGGCATCGGGATCCGGTAGCTTTTTCTGATACAAGTCAATCAGCCCGAACAAGTCTTTAATGTATTCTCTGGCTGGTTTAAGATTTCCACCAATAAAGCCAACCGGATTGTTAATTTCGTGAGCAACTCCAGCTACAAGATTGCCGAGTGCAGACATTTTCTCGCTCTGTACGAGTTGCAGTTGCATTTCCTCCAAGTGAGTGAGAGCATCTTGTGCTTGCTGATAGAGGCGAGCATTTTCAAGCGAGATAGCAGCTTGAGTACACAGGAGATTGAGGATTTCAACGCGATCGCGCGTAAAGGCTCCAATAACCAGGTTATTTTCCAAGTAAAGAATGCCCAAAAATTTACCCTGATGAATAATCGGAGAGCACATCAAGCTTTTAGGCTGCTGGCGGATAATATAAGGATCGGCCATTAGCAAAGGATGAGCGGTAGCGTTGCTAACTACTGACACTTTTAAAGTGTGCTTGACGCTATTGATAAAAGTAACCGGAATCTCTTCCCAACTCGCTTCGATGGGAATTGGTTGGATGATAGAGCAATAAGTCACCGTGCTAATTGCTTCGACGACCAATTGGTTTTCTTTGAGCAACAACAAAGCACATTTGTCTGCGCCAGCGTTTTCAATTACCACTTGCAGTAGCGTCGAGAGCAATTGCTCCAGATGGATTTCGCTAGAGAGTGTTTGGGAAGCTTTGAGAACCGTTGCTAGATCTAATGCGGCAGATATGCTGTTACTGGAGGTAGATGATTGGCTGCTAATCGTGTAGGATGTAATGGTATGCGTTGCATGAAGCGTTGTTTGTAATGCGAGTTGCAATTCATCCGATTGCAAAATTAATGCCAAAAGTTCCGGATAGGATTGCTCCAGCTCGCTCACCTTAGCTGTGGCTCCCCACCGGGCATAGCTATAGTAAGCATCGTGCAGGTAGTCTCTAGCAACGCGGGGTTTTCCCCACTCTAAATAGAATTTGGCTGCTAATTCATTTGCAAGGGCAGCTTCTTGGAAATATTCATTTTCGCTCGCTAAAGCGATCGCGCGATCGTAGAATTCTAATGCTTCCGATTTTTGTCCTAAAACTCGGTATCGTTCGGCTTCAACTAAATAAAATTTGTGTAGGTGATTGGCTGGGGCGAGATCTGCCCAGTTTTTCATTTTTTCTTGGTTTTTAGCTACTCGTCGAAAAATGTTTTGTTGTTCGACTTCAGAAACTTGAGAATAAATTGCTAGATGCGCTAAAGAATCGTAGGTATGAAACAGGGGAATTACAAACAATCCCGTCGCACCACTTAGGTAATTTTCACCAGCGATCGCGGCTTCAACCGCTTCTTCAAATTTCCCAAATAAATAATATAAAATAAGTTGGCTCACGTAGAAATAGCACAGGGCAGTGCGATCGCCCGATTGCTCTATCGTTGGCAGCATTTCCTCACGATCGAAAGCATCTCCAGTCAACTGCCACGCCTCAGGTGCATTTCCAATTAAATTTAAAATCGCTTGCTGAAAAATAGTGAGATGGCTGAAAAGTCCTGATTGGTTGAATTGAGTGAGTTGAGCGTGGAAAGCAGCACTTTCCCGACTCAGTTCGACCAGTTCTTTACCGACAAACCAGGAGTGCATGACATAACCGAACGCACAAATAGTTGCTGCTTCCAAATCCCCTGTTTCTAGGCCAATTTGATAGCCTTCCCGGAAATAGGGCAGACTTTTTCTAAGTGGCTCTTTCCAATGCCAGACGCTAAAGTGAACTCCAACATAGACTCTAGCTATTAACTCTTTCGTATTGAAGTATTCGAGCAACTTTAATGCCAGTTGTCCGAACTGATAACCAGTCTCTACGTCTCCTATGACTCCACAAAGCATCAATCCATAGTAGGCATAACCATTGCTTGAAAATGAACTATTGCCATATTGAACGGATAAATTGACCTGTTCTAGGACAATAAACGGTAACAGCGTTGGCGCTGCAACAAAGGCAATTGAAGATACAGCGGCAAGAATTCGCACAACTGCTAGCTTGTTAGGATCTGTCATCTGCGGCAGCGTCATTAAATCCAGCGGTTGCCTTCCAGCCAAAATAGATTTAGTTGTCTCGAATGCCTTAGCGATATCCGATTGGCTGGGTTGCTGCGGAAGAGTAATTCCCAAACGCTCTACAATCTTGAGGGCGATCTCTACTGCCTCTAGAAATTGATGTTGGGCTTGAGCGGCTTGAATTTGAACTTCATAGACCTTGACCGTATCTAACAGCGTTGTAGAGCATTTTGTAATCACTGCTGCCAATTGTTTCATGCGCTCAAAGTTGCCACTCAGGTAAGCAGCTTCAGTAGCAGCTTCGTAAAGGGCTAAAGTTAAATTGTAGTGGGTTTGCCAGCGCTGTTCGGGCAGCAAATCAATACCTGTCGTGCAATACTCGAAGGCAGCTGTATAAGCTATGGCGGCTCTAGCTTTTTGTGCGGCTTTTAAATTGAGTTGGGCGAGTTCTATTTGTCCGGCTGTATGAACAATTAGGGATTTACCAATATTGAGTTGGTTAACGATCTCGAACAGTTTTCCCTCCTGTTCGATGGCGGGTGTATGAGTCAGTAACAGTTGCCCAATTTTGAGGTGAACGATCTGTTTTTGTTCGTCTGGAATCAGGGAATAAGCGGCTTGCTGAACGCGATCGTGCAGAAATTTGTAAGTTGATGATAGGTTATTAATTATCGGTGACGTGATAGAGGCTTGATGGTCATCCATTACCCGCAACTCATTGTCGTCTGCTTGAAAAAACTTATACACTTCGCTAGTGGGTAAAACCAATCCTTCTTGCAAGACTTTCCACAATTCTGAAGCAGTTTCGGTCTGCGATTTTTCATGTACGATCGCGAGCGTTGCTAAGTCAAACGAGTTGCCAATGCAAGCAGCAAGTTTTAGCACTTCTTGAGAAGCAGGAGGCAATTTCTGTAACTGGAGTGCCACGAACTCCACAACATCATCGGTGAGAGTCAGCCTTCTAATTTGAGCAATATCGCATTGCCAGTAACCGAGTTCGCAGTTGAAAGTAATCCATCCGTCTTCATACAGTGCTTTGAGAAATTGAGTCGCAAAGAAGGGATTGCCTTTGGTCTTTTGATACACCAATTCTGTCAGCGATGCAGCCACTTCTGGCGAACAACTTAGAGTGTTTGCGACCAATTGGTTGAGGTCAGATTGACTTAAAGGTGCGATCGCGATGGTGTTAATAACGGCATTAGTTTGGTAAATTTCATCCAGTGTCAGTAGCAAGGGATGAGCGGCACTCACCTCGTTGTCCCGGTAAGCGCCAATCAACAGCAAATAGCCCATATCGGGGTCGCTCATCAACAGGTGCATCAACTTCAGCGATGCCGAATCCGCCCATTGCAAGTCATCGAGGAAAATCACTAAGGGATGATCTTGGGTCGCAAACACCCGAAGGAACTTCGGGAATATTAAGTTGAAACGATTTTGCGCGCCATCGCCAGAGAGTTCGGAAACGGGTGGTTGTTGACCGATTATGCGTTCGAGTTCGGGAAGGACTTGAATAATGAGTTGTCCGTTTTCTCCCAAGGCTGAGAGAATTTTTGCTTTCCATTGCTCCAGTTGCTCGTCACTTCCGCAGAGCAGTTGCGCGATCGCATCCCGTAATGCTTGCAAGAAGGCCGAGAAGGGTATGTTGCGCCCAAACTGATCGAATTTACCTTTGATGAAATAGCCTCGTTGCCGCACGATGGGTTTGTGAATTTCGTTCACAACGACGGTTTTTCCAATTCCGGAAAAGCCTGCAACTAGCATGATTTCTGAAGTGCCATTCGCCACGCGATCGAAGGCATCTAGGAGGAGTGCAATTTCCACTTCTCTACCGTAAAGTTTTTCGGGAATCAGGAAGCGATCGCTCACATCGTGTCGCCCAATTTCAAAGCTCTGAATTTCCCCAGTTTCTTTAAGCCGATCTAAACATTTTTTTATATCGACTTTCAGTCCAAAGATACTCTGATAGCGCTCTTCCGCATTTTTTGCCATCAATTTGCTGATAATTTCTGAAATTACAGACGGAATTTTTGGGTTGATTTCATGTACTAATGGTGCTGCTTTGGCGATATGGCAATGCACTAATTCCATCGGGTCTTTTGATTGAAATGGCAACTCTTCGGTCAGCAATTCATAAAATGTGATTCCAACTGAATAAAAATCAGTCCGGTAGTCAATTCCTCGGTTCATTCTGCCAGTTTGTTCGGGAGAAATGTAAGCGAGTGTTCCTTCTAATACGTTGGGGTTGATGAGAGTTTGGGTTTCTTTTGGTAGTAAAGAGGAAATGCTAAAATCGATTAATTTGACTTGCTTAGTTGAGGGATTAATCAGAATATTCGTGGGTTTTATATCTTTATGAATGATGCGTTCGCTGTATAAAATATCCAAGGCATTACAGAGGGCGATCGCGACTTCTAAAAAATCTCTCAAAGATAAGGCATTTTCTCCTGTCAATGCCCATTCTTTCAAGGAAATGCCCCCAAAATCTTCCATCAATAACGCATAGCCATTTTGATATGGTTCTAGGCTATAAGTTTTAATGATTCCAGATTGACAAAGGTTTTTAGCAATCGTATACTGATTGCGAAATTGCACCAGTTCGCTGAAGGTAGGATATTCGTTTTTCAAGAGTTTGATGACCACAGGTTGTTGGTCATTGGTACGGACTGCCCGATAAACTAAGGTGCGATTTCCGTCATAAATTGTTTGGATAACTTGATAGTTGAGAATTTGACTGGTTGTGTTGGGATTGTGATTTATGGGGGAGTTATTCATAGCTATTGTTGTTTAATTAATTTTTGATGAGCTGTTTGTATGTTAAGTGACTCGGAAGGCTGAAGGCTAGGGAAAAGTTAACTATTTTTATCTGCCCGAGTTGGTAAGGTGATGATAAATTCGGTTCCCGATCCTAGTATAGAATTAACTTGAATTGAACCGCCATGTTGTTCAACTACGATAGACTTAGCGATCGCCATTCCCAAACCCGTTCCCCGACCGACTGCTTTGGTGGTGAACAGGCGATCGAAAATCTGCTGTTTCACCTCCTCTGTCATGCCAATTCCATTGTCGGAAATCCCAATCGTCACGCATTTTTCGTTCGTCATCCGGGTCCGAATTGTAATGCGATTCGGACTGACTTTAATTTCACTAAAACTTCGCCCTTGATTGGATTCTTCCAGAGCATCTATCGCGTTGGCGAGGATATTCATAAATACCTGATTTAACTGTCCGGGAAAGCAATTAATGGGTGGCAAGTTGCCGTATTCTTTCACGATTTTAATAGCCGGCCGGTTCTCGTTCGCTTTTAAACGGTGTTTGAGAATCAGGATGGTACTGTCAATTCCTTCGTGAATATTAAACGAAACCTTATAATCTTTGTCTGCTCTGGCAAAGGTTCTCAAGCTCGTGCTAATATCGTGAATTCGCTCCACTCCTAAATTCATCGACTCAATTAACTTCGGCAAATCTTCTCGCAAATACTCCAGCTCGATCGCTTCAATTTCCTCTTCGATCTCGGCATCGTAAGGGGTTAACTTCTGCTGGAACAAATCAATGAGTCCGAACAAGTCTTGTACGTATTCCTGGGCGGGTTTGAGGTTGCTGGCAATGAAACCCAATGGATTATTAATTTCGTGCGCCACTCCCGTAACTAAATTCCCCAAAGCAGACATTTTTTCGCTCTGTACGAGTTGCAGTTGCATTTCCTCCAAGTGAGCGAGCGCATCTTGCGCTTGCTGGTAAAGACGAGCATTTTCTAGGGAGATTGCAGCTTGGGTAGACAGAAGATTGAGGATTTCGATGCGATCGCTGGTAAAGGCTCCAGTCACCAGATGATTCTCCAGATACAATATGCCTAGCAGTTTGCCTTGATGCAGAATTGGCATACACAACAGGCTTTTTGGCTGTTGACGGATAATATAAGGCTCGGCTAGTAACAAAGGATGCACCATCACATTCGCGATCGCTGTAGGTCGCAAGGTGCGTTTGACGATATTGATCAACGAAATCGGGAGTTCCTGAGTCTCTTCTACCGGTAGCGATCGCAATAGGTTTGGTTGTTGTTCCAGACTCATCATCGCCTCAACGAACAGCCTGTCTTCTTTGAGGAGCAACAAAGCACCGCGATCGGCTCCAGCATTCTCGATCGCGATATGCAATAGCGTGGAGAAAAGCTTTTCGAGTTCGATCTCGCTGGAGAGAGTTTGATAGGCTTTGAAGAGGGTCGTCAGATCCAGTGCGGCTGAAAAACCACTGCTAGTTGAAGTACGCGAATTCCCTGCACTGGAGTGCGAGGGGCTAATCGTGGTAGTAGCTATAAGAGTTTCGCAATAGTTGAGGGGCGATCGTACCTGTTGCAAAATAGGAGCTAACAGTTGGGGATAGCGTTGCTCCAGATCGATCGATTTGGTAACTGCGCCCCAACGCGCGTAACAGTAGTAGGCTTCTTGCATATAGACTTGAGCGACTTTTTCTTTACCCCAGTCGAGATAGAATTTAGCAAAAAGTTCGTTAGCAAGTGCTTCTTCGTTAATAAATTGATTGTCTTTAGCCAGAGAAATCGCTCTGTCATAACATTCAATTGCTGCTATTTTTTCATCCAAGACTCGATGGCGTTCAGCTTCAACTAAATACCATCTATGCAAATGATTCGTGGGAGCATTCTGCACCCAGTGATGCAGAATGGCTTGCTCGGTTTCCACCCGATTGAGAACTTCAGCTCGCTCGGTTTCTGGTTGGGTGGGGCAAAGTGCTAGCTGCGTCAAAGCGGAATAGAAATGGAAAATCGGAACAAAGATCATTCCCGATAGTGCCATTAAATACTGTTGGGCTTGAGTGCTGTAGTTTAAAGCCGCAGTGTAATTGCCAAAGAAATAAGCCAGCAGCAGTTTGTAGATATAGGCGATCGCGATCGCGGTAAAATCTTTATCTTGCTCATGCTTGGGAAGCATCACCGTTTCATCGTATACATTGCCAATTAAGCAATCCGAGCCAGTTCCTATTTCCCTGAAATTCTGTACAGTTTGCCAAACAATGCTTGTATAATTCCGGACAATATATTGTTTAGATTGAGTTAAAACAGCCATGTAAACGGGGATTTCAGCTTCCAAAATACTCAGTTCTATCCCGCCGAGCAAGTTGTGATGGAAGTAACAAAGTATGCTGTAGGCAGCTTGGAGAAAATCGCCCGTTTCCCTGCCAGCAATATAGCTCTCTTTTAACGTCGGTATCGTTGCCCTCCAAGCTTCTTTCTGAGGCTGAATAAAACTGCCAAAAAAAGCTAAAATAGTAGTTTTGAGCTCTCTGACATTTAACCGTTCTAGCAACTCAATCGACAATTTACCAAACTGATAGCCCGTTTCTACCTCTTCCAAAAAGGCACATAATACTAGCCCGTGAATTGCATACCCTACCGTCGATGCGGATGTATTCCCAAACTGAAGCGATAAATTCACCATCATCGAACTGAGCAAGGGTAGCAAACTGGGCCTTCCCAAAAAAATGGGAGCAAATAACTTTCCTAACAGTTGCATGGCAGCCCTCGCGTGGGCATCGCTCATCGCTGGCAAATCCACCAGTTCTTCAATCTGTTTGTCTTGAAGTTGGGTGACAAGAGTTTGTAGCGCTCTGTCGGTAGAGGCTGCGTCGGCTTCCCCAGGTAGTTCAAATCCTAACTGTTGTAGCGCTTTTCTGCCTATCGCGATCGCTTCTAATACATTGCCTTTGGCTGTTTGAGCGACGATTAAAATTTCATAAATTTCAACTTTATCTAAAATCGTCCGAGCTTTTTGTAATACCAGTTCAGTCATCCGTTCCATTCCCTCAAAATCGCTATTCAAATAGGCAACTTCTGCGGCAGCAACGTATAAATTTAGAGTCAATTCATATTGACTTTTCCAACAGTTGACTGCGAGTAACTCAAGCCCTGTTTGTAGATAAACTCTAGCCGCCGTGTAGGCGGTAGAATTTCTGGCTTTACGTCCCGCTGCTAAGTTCAGTTGCGCTAATGTTTGCCGTTCTTGCAGTTGAGCGAGACAGTCCGCTCCTCTATTGAAATGTCCGACAATATCGAATATTTTTTCTTCGGTTTCTGAGAAATTTTGCAGCAGTAATCGTCCGATTTTGAGATGAGTTTCTTGCTTTCGCTCGTCGGGAATGAGCGAATAGGCAGCTTGCTGAACGCGATCGTGTAAAAATTTGTATTTAACAATCAGTTGATTTTCCGATATACGTGCTTGATTTTCTTGCCCAATATAAAACTTGTAAACATCTCCTATCGGCAAAATCAATCCTTCTTGTAATGCTTTCCACAAAGCACTAGCTGTCTCAAGTTCTGATTGTTGAGAAACAATTGCTAAAGTTGCTAAATCAAAAGAGTTGCCAATACAAGCTGCTAATTCTAATAAATCTTGGGTGGATTGCGGTAGTTTTTGCAATTGAAAACCCATAAAGGTCACAACATCATCTGTAACTGCTTGAGTTGTCACTTGAGTAACGTCGCATTGCCAACAACCCAACTCAAAATCAAAATTAATTAATCCATCTTGATGTAATGCTTTGAGGAACTGGACAACGAAAAATGGGTTTCCTTTGGTTTTTTGATAGATTAATTGAGAAATAGAACCTGCCAAATTTTCTGAACATTTGAGAGTATCAGCTACTAACTTATTGACTTGCTCTTGAGTCAGTGGTGCTAGAGTTATTGTATTGATTGTAGCTTGAGTTTTTTGAATATCACTCAAAGTCAGCATTAATGGATGTCCTGGATTGACTTCGTTATTACGGTACGCACCAATAATGAAAAGATGACTTGTATCAGCCATTAATAGCTGCATTAACTTCAGCGATGCCGAATCTGCCCATTGCAAATCATCTAAAAACATGACTAATGGATGTGATGCACTGGTGAAAACTTGCGTAAATTTTTGGAATAGTAAATTAAATCTATTTTCTGCCGCCGTTCCTGATAATTCTATCGCTGGTGTTTGTTCGCCAATAATTCTTGACAGTTCGGGAATGACTTCAATAATTACTTGACCATTTTCGCCGACTGCCTCTAATATTTTATGTTTCAATTGATGAATTAGATCGTCACATTCGGTCAGCAATTGCTCCATTAAATCTCGGAATGCTTGGACGAAAGCACTAAAGGGAATATTGCGTTGAAATTGGTCGAATTTTCCTTTGATAAAATAACCGCGTTGCTTGACAATTGGTTTGTGAACTTCGTTGATAACGGCGGTTTTTCCAATGCCGGAAAAACCCGCAACTAGCATCATTTCTGTTGTGCCTAAGCTGACTCGCTCAAATGCTTGAAGTAAAGTTTCTATTTCTGTTTCTCTTCCATAGAGTTTATCGGGAATGATGAAGCGATCACTTAAATCTCTCTGTGCAATTGGAAAATTTTCAATTTTTCCCGTTTCCTGCAATTGAACTAAACATTTTTCTAAGTCATTTTTAATTCCCAAGGTACTCTGATAGCGCTCTTCGGCGTTCTTCGCCATCAGCTTCATCACCATATCCACAAGCACCTGGGGAATTTCTTCTCTATGAAATCCATCGGGTTGTTTCGCAATATGGCAATGCACCAACTCCATCGGATCGTTGGACTTAAACGGTAGATTTCCCGTCAATAATTCATACCAGGTAATCCCTAATGAATAATAGTCACTGCGATAATCTATCCCTCGATTCATCCGTCCGGTTTGCTCTGGCGAAAGGTAGGCTAAAGTTCCTTCTAAAGCGTTAGGGTTCTGAATTTGTTGAGTTTCTCTCGACAGTAAACTTGAGATAGAAAAGTCAATTAATTTAACTTGTTTTGTATCGGGGTGAATCAGGATATTGGCCGGTTTAATATCCTTGTGAATGACTCGTTGTTGATGGATGCAGTGAACGATATCGGTTAATGACAGGGCAATCTGAAGAAACTCGTCTAAGGAGAGCGGATTTTTTTGCGTAAATTTTTCTAAGGAAATGCCGCCAAAGTCTTCCATGACTAGGGCATATCCGTTGTGGTAAGGTTCCAAGCTGTAGGGTTTGGCAATGCCGGCAATATCTAGATTTTTGGCAATGCTGTACTGATTGCGAAACTGCACTAATTCGCTAAAAGTAGGATATTGCCGTTTCATCAGCTTGATAATGACAGGTAATCCGTCAGCAATCCGAATCGCTCGATAAACTAATGTTCGACTCCCCGCATAAACTATTTGGTTGATTTGATAGTTGGGGATTTGAATGGTTACGTCCGTATTGTCGTCGAGTTGCACCGTGTTTTTATCCAAGTTATTCATTATTCTAGTTCCTGTTTAATGAGCGATTTGCTACAATTGTGCGAACCGGAAGGCAAAAGTTGAGTTAACGTGCCTGGAAACTTTGTTAACTGATTTTCTCTGCCTGGATTGGTATGACTATAACAAATTCTGTTCCCCTGCCAACTTGAGAATTGACATGAATGGAACCTCCATGTTTTTCGACAACGATCGACTTAGCGATCGCCAAACCCAATCCCGTTCCTTTCCCGACTGCTTTGGTTGTAAATAAGTGGTCAAATATCTTTTCTTTGACCGATTCATCCATGCCACTACCATTATCGGCAATGGCAATTTTTACTAACTGATTTTCCACCGATGTTTGAATGATAATTCGATTGGGATGAGCCTTGATTTCTGCCATTGTTCGCCCGGTATTCGATTCGTCCAATGCGTCAATGGCATTAGCTATAATATTCATAAATACCTGATTGAGTTGTCCGGGGAAACACTCGACCATCGGTAAATCTCCATAGTTGGTAATCACTTCAATGGCAGGACGTTGGTGATTAGCTTTGAGGCGATGTTTGAGAATTAAAAGCGTACTATCCATGCCTTCATGAATGTTGAAAGGAACTTTATAATCTCGATCGGCACGCGAGAAAGTGCGGAGGCTGGTACTGATATTTTTCAGCCTGTCACAGGCCGCAGACA
>NZ_JAUBQN010000075.1:0-11235 GCF_036701295.1 Microcoleus harperi Pol14_C6
TGCCATTTGAATGTGACGACCCGATGGAGTTGGTTCACTGCCATATAGCCAAAAAACCTCGTGCAATAAAGGGCCAAGAAATCCCGCAGGTAGTTTCGGATATTGTCATGAAGCTGATGGCGAAGAATGCGGAAAAACGCTATCAAAGTGCCTGGGGATTGAAACATGACTTAGAAAAGTGTTTGCAGCAGTGCCAAGAAACTGGAAAAATTGAAACTTTTGAGTTAGGAACGCGGGATATATGCGATCGCTTCCTGATTCCCGAAAAACTCTACGGTCGAGAACGAGAAATACAGCAACTTTTAGAAGCATTTGAACGAGTAGCAGAAGGCAACAGCGAAATGATGCTCGTTGCAGGCTTTTCCGGCATAGGAAAAACCGTTGTCGTCAATGAAGTTCACAAACCAATTGTCCGACAGCATGGCTATTTCATTAAAGGTAAATTTGACCAGTTTAATCGCAATATTCCCTTTTCGGCATTTGTGCAAGCATTCCGCGATTTAATGACACAATTGCTCAGTGAAAGCGATCTCCAGATCCAAGCATGGAAAACCAAAATTTTAGCAGCCATAGGTGATAACGGGCAAGTCATTATTGAAGTCATTCCCGAACTAGAACGGATTATGGGACAACAACCCGCAGGTCCAGAATTATCAGGGATAGCTGCTCAAAATCTGTTTAATTTACTATTCCAAAAATTTATTTCTGTCTTCACCACCAAAGAGCATCCCTTAGTGATGTTTTTGGATGACTTACAATGGGCAGATTCGGCATCTTTAAAGTTGATGCAATTGCTCATAAGTGAATCCCAGTCCAGTCACCTGCTACTAATTGGAGCCTATCGAGACAATGAGGTTACCGCTGCCCATCCCTTGATGTTGACTTTAGATGAAGTCACTAAAACAGGGGCAACTGTCAATACAATCACACTTGCACCTCTGGCTCGAACCAGTGTGAATCACTTAGTAGCAGATACGCTGACTTGTTCTCCTAAGTTAGCAGAACCGCTGACGGAATTGGTGTATCAGAAGACAAAAGGTAACCCATTTTTTGCGACGCAGTTTATCAAGGCATTGCATCAAGATAAATTGATTATTTTTGATGTTCAAGCAGGATATTGGCAGTGCGATATTAGCAAAATTACAGAAGCAGCACTGACGGATGATGTAGTTGAATTCATGGCGCAGCAGTTACAGAAATTGCCCGTTGAAACTCAGGAGGTTTTAAAATTAGCCGCTTGCATTGGCAATCAGTTCGATCTGACAACATTAGCAATTGTTTCGGAAATCTCGGAGACGGGAACGGCAACGGCTTTGTGGAAAACTTTACAGGAAGGTTTTGTTTTACCTCAGAGTGAGATTTATAAATTTTATGTAGGGGAAGAAGACAATATCGATCGAGCTACTTCTCAAACAGTTGTCTATCGCTTCTTACACGATCGCGTCCAGCAAGCTGCTTATTCTTTGATTCCGGAAAAAGAACGCGCGATCGCCCATTATCAAATCGGGCAATTACTCCTGCAACAAATTTCAGCAGAAGCCAGAGAAGAACGCATTTTTGAATTAGTCAATCAGTTGAACTACGGAACCACACTGGTTGTAGAACAACCCGAAAGGGAGGAACTCGCCCAACTCAACTTCACTGCTTGCCACAAAGCCAGAGCCGCCACCGCATATCAAGCCGCCCGCGAATATGCCACAGTGGGGCTGCAACTGCTGGGAACAGACGCTTGGGAACGGCATTACGAAATGACCCTATCCCTGCACGACTTAGCTGCCGAGGTGGCTTTCTTGGCGGGCGATTTTGAGCAGATGCACAAGTGGATTGAAGCGGTGATTCATCATGCGAAAACACCTTTAGAACAGGTGCAAGTTTACCAAGTCAAAATCCAGGCATTGGTCGCCCACAATAAATTTGTCGAGGCGATCGCGATCGGTCAATCAGTCTTCCAAATGTTAGGCGTAAACCTACCAAATGAACCAACCCTAGACGATATTCGGCAGTTGAAGCAAGAAATTGATGCCTTAATTGAAGGTCGCTCTATTGAATCATTCTTTGATCTGCCGAAAATGAGCGATCCTCAGCAATTAGCCATTATGCAAAATGCGGCTCGGCTGACACCCGTCTGTTATATGTCCGGCACCAAGCTTTATTTCCTGGTGGTGGCACTCCAGGTTAAGTTGTCCATCCAATTCGGCAATAGTCCGGTTTCCGCTTTTTGCTATGTGGGTTACGCCTTCCAACTGAGGATGCTGTGGGGCGACATGACAATGGTGCCTCAGTTTGGGCAATTAGGATACCAACTCGCCTTAGAACCCGATGCCAAAAACATTCGAGCCGCAACAGCCATGTTAATGGGGGCATATGTTGGTTCTTGGACGATCCACCTGCAAGAAACGCTGCCGATTCTTCTCGATGGCTATCAAGCTGGATTAGAAACAGGCAATCTCGAATTTATGGGCTATGACGCCCAGTTGTACTGTTTCAATGCTTATTGGTACGGTCAACCGCTGGCTGAACTCGAACCGCAAATTCGCGCCTATTACCAACAGTTGTGCGACCTCCACCAAGTCACAGCAGCAAACTGTGTGTTGGCGTACTGGCAGGCGGCTCAAATTCTCTTGGGTCAGTCAGAGGACGAGATTCCTTTACGCCAGGATGCCTATGAAGAAAAAGTCCTGGCTCAGGCAAAAGTCGATTTTTACCGACTATCTTTCTTCTACTTGTATCGATTCACATTGAATTACTGGCTGGAAGACTTTGCTAAAGCAGAACACGATGCTGCTCAAACGCGACACTATTTGGCTGGAGGGATGGGAAGTATCGTTGAACCGATATTCTACTTCTATGATTCTCTAAACCTGCTGGCCACTCCTGGTGAATCGATGTCCCACTCAGAGCCGCGATGGCAGCGAATGGAAGAAAATCAAGCCAAGCTCAAAGACTGGGCAGATTATGGCCCCATGAATTACTTGCACAAATATCATTTAGTTGAAGCCCAAAAAAATCGCGTTCTTGCTCGCAAAACAGAAGCTTTAGAATTTTACGATCTAGCAATTAAAGGAGCTAAGGAAAATGGTTTTATCCAAGAGGAAGGATTAGCCAACGAACTCGCGGCAAAATTCTACTGGGAGTGGGGCAAAGAAAAAGTTGCCGCCAGCTATATGCAGGAGGCATATTATTGTTATGCCCGTTGGGGAGCACTAGCCAAGGTTGAAGACTTAGAAAAAAGGTATCCCCAATTACTTCATCCCATCCTGAATCAGCCCAAACTCCGCTTTAATCCTCTAGAGACGCTAGCAACGATTAGCCACTCTTCGCAGACTTCCAGTAATAGCAGCACCAGTATTTCCGAGGCCCTAGATTTCGCCTCTATTGTGCAAGCTGCTCAAGCTTTATCCAGTAAAATTCAGCTTGATGAATTGCTCGACACCCTCAACCAAATTATTTTAAAAACTTCGGGTGCCGAAACTTGTGCTTTGCTACTCCCCGCTCAGGATGAATGGCAAATCCGGGCAATAACTCACATCAATCCAGATAACCAGACACCCACTACCCTGCTGCAAACCCAGCCTATACATGGCTCGGCCGTGATTCCGCTCAAGCTGGTTTATTATGTCAAACACACCCTGGAAACTGTGGTTATTGAAGGTGGCAAGACCGATATTCCGGGTTTAATGAATGACTGTACGCTTCAGTATCACTCTCAGAGTATGCTATGTACTCCGATTCTCGATCGCGGGAACTTAGTTGCGATACTTTATCTGGAACATAGCTCGACAAAAGGAGTGTTTACTCGCGATCGTCTCCTCGTCCTCAACTTCCTCTGCACTCAGGCTGCCATTTCCCTAGAAAATGCGCGATTGTATCAGCAAGCCCAGAACTACGCCCACCAGGTGGAACAATCTCAACTGCAATTAGTGCAGAGCGAAAAAATGTCGGCGTTGGGGAATTTAGTGGCCGGGGTTGCCCATGAAATTAATAATCCCGTTGGATTTATTTCTGGCAATATTCATGAGGCGATCGCCGCCGTCAAAGATCTGACTAAATACCTGCAAGTCTACCAAGAAAAATTTCCCCATCCTGGGGATGACATCGAGCATATAGCAGAAGAACTTGACATCGAATATCTCTTAGAAGATTTACCCAAAATGTTGAATTCGATGCAAATGGGGTGCGATCGCATCCAAGGCATCAGCACCAGTCTTCGTACCTTTTCCCGCTCCGACAAAGATTACAAAGTTCCTTTCAATATTCATGACGGAATTAACAGTACGATTTTGATTCTCAAACACAGATTGAAAGCGAACGAACAGCGTCCAGCGATTGAAGTTGTGAAAGAGTATGGGAACTTGCCCTCAGTGGATTGCTTCCCCGGACAATTAAATCAGGTGTTTATGAATATATTGGCAAATGCCATTGATGCACTGGAAGAATCAAATCGGGAACCGAGTTTAGAGAAGACTAAATCCCCGACCAAGTGCATCACAATTCGGACAGAAATGAAGTCTAAAAATTGGGTAAATATTCGCATTTATGACAACGGACCAGGGATATCAGATGAGATAAAAGGTCAGATTTTTGACCACTTATTTACAACTAAAGGTGTGGGTAAAGGTACGGGATTGGGATTGGCGATAGCACGGCAGATTGTAGTTGAGAAACACGGCGGTACAATCGAGGTAAATTCTGTAGTTGGAGAAGGGACGGAGTTTACGATATCATTGCCGATGAAAGGATAAGACTAGGGAGCATCTCATATTGGTAAAAACACTTCTTCTGGCTCCTTCCTTCTTCTTCTTTCCTCCTGCCTCCTGCCTCCTCTCTCCTGCCTAAAAATTCCAATTTTGGGCTGGGTTGCTTTCATTGAGATGCTCCCTAAGACTATCTTGATAGAGCGCCATCTTTCTGTTTAAAAGTGAAAAATCATAAAAGCGGTAGAGTCTGTCTGTTGGGGTTCTCGTAGTTCTATTTTCCTCAGACTCGACCAATAAAAGTGTATACTTACAATAGTTCGGACAGTTTTTATATAGCCCAATGGCTTATGCTCGCTTGACTTTGAGCCACTGTGGATAATTAAATCAATGTCAGCTCCACCCCTGACGCGACATTTAATTCGACTTTTTTATGCTCCTTGACCCGCGTAAGCTTGTAGAATCGTTCCAAAAACTGTGCGGAGTATTGATAATAAGTTACAGAAGTCAATGTCTAAGATGGAGTAATCCAGAGGAGTACCGCAGTGGATTTGACAAACCGAGTTTCTGGATATGATCTGGTTGAGCAATTATACTGCGGTTCGAGAACCCTAGTTTATCGAGCCATTAGAGAAATCGATCGGCTTCCAGTTGTCATTAAACTATTAAATCGAGACTATCCCAGCTTCAGCGAACTGCTGCAATTCCGCAATCAGTACACCATCGCCAAAAACCTACGTCTGCCGGGAGTCGTTGAACCTTACAATTTAGAGTCCTATCGCCACAGCTATGCTCTAGTGATGGAGGATTTTGGGGGTATTTCTCTGCGAGACTACGCCCAAGAACGCAAGCTGACTCTAGCAGAAATATGGGAAATTGCCATTCAAATAACTGATATCCTTGACGGACTGTACCGCAACAGAGTCATTCACAAAGATATTAAGCCAGCTAACGTTCTGATTCATCCGGAAACCAAACAAATTAAACTCATAGACTTTAGCATCGCCTCGCTACTGCCGAGAGAAACTCAAGAAATTCAAAATCCCAACGTCTTAGAAGGAACCCTCGCCTATATTTCTCCCGAACAAACCGGACGAATGAACCGAGGCATCGACTACCGCACAGACTTTTATTCTCTGGGAGTTACTTTGTATGAACTGCTGACAGGAAAACTGCCATTTGAATGTGACGACCCGATGGAGTTGGTTCACTGCCATATAGCCAAAAAACCTCGTGCAATAAAGGGCCAAAAAATTCCGCAGGTGGTTTCGGATATTGTCATGAAGCTGATGGCGAAGAATGCCGAAAAACGCTATCAAAGTGCCTTGGGATTAAAGCATGACTTAGAACGTTGTTTGCAGCAGTGGCAAGAAACTGGAAAGATTGAAACTTTTGATTTAGGAACGCGGGATATATGCGATCGCTTCCTGATTCCTGAAAAGCTTTATGGTCGAGACACCGAAGTACAAACCCTGTTGAGTGCCTTCGAGCGTGTGGCAAATGGCACCTCAGAATTAATGCTGGTCGCTGGGTTCTCCGGAATTGGAAAAACCGCTGTAGTCAACGAGGTACATAAACCCATTGTCCGGCAGCGCGGCTATTTCATCAAAGGCAAATTCGACCAGTTTAACCGCAACATTCCCTTCAGTGCCTTTGTGCAAGCATTTCGAGATTTTATGGCACAATTACTGAGTGAGAGTGATGCCAAAATTCAAGAATGGAAAACAAAAATTCTCGAAGCGCTCGGTGACAGCGGACAAGTCATTATTGAAGTCATTCCCGAACTAGAACGGATTATTGGAACACAACCCCCAGCCCCAGAATTATCGGGGATTGCTGCTCAAAATCTCTTTAATTTGCTCTTCCACAAATTCATTGCTGTCTTCACGACCAAAGAGCATCCCTTGGTGATGTTTTTGGATGACTTACAATGGGCTGATTCGGCATCGCTGAAGTTAATACAAATGCTCGTCAATGAGTCGCAATTGGGTTATCTGTTGCTGCTGGGAGCCTATCGGGATAATGAAGTATCACCAACCCATCCCCTGATGTTGACCTTAGAGGAAGTTAGTAAAGCAGGAACAACACTCAATACCATTACATTAGCACCGCTGGATCAAATTAGTTTGAATCAATTGGTAGCGGATACGCTAGTTTGTAACCCTAAGTTGGCACAACCCCTGACAGAACTGGTCTATCAAAAAACTCAAGGAAACCCATTTTTTGCCACGCAATTTCTCAAAGCCTTGCATCAGGATGAATTGATTATTTTTGAGAGCCAATCGGGACATTGGCAGTGCGATATTAGCAAAGTGAGAGAGGCAGCACTAACCGATAATGTAGTGGAATTTATGGGCCAGCAGTTGCAGAAATTGCCCAGAGAAACTCAGTCAATTTTAAAATTAGCCGCTTGCATTGGCAACCAGTTTGACTTAGCAACATTGGCAATTGTTTCAGAGAGTTCGGAGACGGAAAGCGCAACCACATTGTGGAAAGCTTTACAAGAAGGTTTGATTTTGCCCCAAAGTGAAGTTTATAAGTTTTATGTAGGAATAGAACAGAATATTTCTGAAGCGATTTCTCAAATGGTTGTTTATCGCTTCTTACACGATCGCGTCCAGCAAGCTGCTTATTCTTTAATTGCCCCTGAACACAAACAGGCAACTCACCTAAAAATCGGCCAATTGTTGCTCCAGAATACCCCGATTCAAGAACGGGAAGAGCATATTTTTGCCATTGTTAACCAATTGAATATAGGATTGGAGTTAATTTCTCAACCAGCGGAACTCGAAGAACTAGCGCGGTTGAATTTGATGGCAGGACGGAAAGCAAAAGCATCCACAGCCTATGCGGCAGCAGTGAAATACTTGAGTACGGCGATGGATTTGCTATCGAACTCGCGCTGGCAAACTCAGTACGATTTGACTTTAGAAATCGTTGTGGAAGCGGCAGAGGCAGAATATCTCAATACCAATTTTGCTGCCGCCAGTACCCTAGTCGAAATGGTGTTGCAGCACGGGAAAACATTACTAGATGGTATCCCAGCTTATGAGCTCAAGATACAAGTTTTTATGGCGCAACACCAATTGAACGATGCCATTGATACGGGATTGCAGGCATTAGAAGTGTTGGGCTACCCCGTTAACCTGAACGAGCAGGAATTTTTAGTGAGACTGCCGGCTTTAGAATGCCTGGAAGACTACCCCACCATGACTGACCCCGCACAATTAGCAGCGATGCGGATTCTTAAAGTCTGTCTTGCTCCTGTTCTAGCAGGCAGACCGCAAATTCTGCTGCCAGTAGTCGTCAGACAAGTGAAACTCTGTCTGGAAGGCGGTCACTCTCCTCTGGCATCAGGAACCTATGCTTGGTATGGCACACTCTTATGTGGCGCTTTGGGCAACATTGATATCGGATATCAAGCAGGGCGGCTGGCACTGCAACTGCTCAAACACTTTGAAACCAGGGAACACAAAGTTGTTACCTATAATATGTTTTACACCTTCGTCCACCATTGGAAGGAGCCTTTACGAGCAAGCATATCTCCTCTTGCCGAGGGCGTGCAGATTGGGCTAGAAGGCGGGAATTACGAATATACAGGTTACTGCATCACCAACTATTGTTTCTACCTATTTCTGGCAGGAAAAAACCTAGAAACTGTTGAAATCGAACATAAGAAATACCATGACTTGTTACTGAGTCTGAAATTGGAACACTCTATTTCTGTATCCGAGGTTTGGTATCAATTATTGTTGAATTTGTTGGGTAAAGCCGGCAATACTCTCCAGTTAATTGGCGAGAAATTTGATGAATCTACCATGTTGTCGCAACTCCAAGAGCAGAACGATAACTTTGCTTTGTTCAATGCCTTTTTAGCAAAGACGATTTTGTTCTATCTGCTCGAAGAGTTCGAGCCAGCAGTGGAGAGTGCAGCTAAGGCAGCGAGTTACTCTAGCGTTGGGTCAGAAAATTTCGTCAATTTGCACTTCTACCAATCCCTAGCACTGCTGGCGAACTATCCCAACGTCAGTTCCCAAGAGCGATCGCATTACCTAAGTCCGGTTGATGCCAATCAGGAAAAAATGCAGCTTTGGATGCAGCACGCTCCGATGAACTACGAGCATAAATACCATCTGGTGGCAGCGGAAAAACATCGCGTTTTCAATCAAAAAACAGAAGCCATAGAATTCTATGACCGGGCGATTAAAGGAGCCAAAGAAAACGAATACCTCCAAGACGAAGCGATCGCCAACGAATTAGCTGCCAAGTTCTACCTGGACTGGGGCAAAGAAAAAGTTGCCGCCAGCTATATGCAGGAGGCGTATTACTGTTATGCCCGTTGGGGTGCACTAGCCAAGGTTGAAGACTTAGAAAAAAGGTATCCGCATTTACTTCTACCCATCCTGAATCAGCCAAAACTTCGCTTTAATCCTCTAGAGACGCTGGCAACGATTAGCCACTCTTCGCAGACTTCCAGTAATAGCAGCACCAGTATTTCCGATGCTTTAGATTTCGCATCTATTGTGCAAGCTGCTCAAGCTTTATCCAGTAAAATTCAGCTTGAGGAATTGCTCGACACCCTCAACCAAATTATTTTAAAAACTTCGGGCGCAGAAACTTGTGCTTTGCTACTCCCCCATCAGGATGAATGGCAAATCCGGGCAATAACTCACATTAATCCAGATAACCAGTTACCCACAACCTTACTGCAAACCCAACCTCTAGATGGCTCGGCGGTGATTCCGCTCAAGCTGGTTTATTATGTCAAACACACCCTGGAAACTGTGGTTATTGAAGGTGGCAAAACCGATATTCCTGGTTTAATGAATGACTGTACGCTCCAGTATCACTCTCAAAGTATGCTATGTACTCCGATTCTCGATCGCGGGAACTTAGTTGCGATACTTTATCTGGAACATAGCTCGACAAAAGGAGTGTTTACTCGCGATCGTCTCCTCGTCCTCAACTTCCTCTGCACTCAGGCTGCCATTTCCCTAGAAAATGCGCGATTGTATCAGCAAGCCCAGGACTACGCCCACCAGGTGGAACAATCTCAACTGCAATTAGTGCAGAGCGAAAAAATGTCGGCTTTGGGGAATTTAGTGGCCGGGGTTGCCCATGAAATTAATAATCCCGTTGGATTTATTTCTGGCAATATTCATGAGGCGATCGCCGCCGTAAAAGATATTACAGAATACTTGCAACTCTATCAAGAAAAATTTCCCAGCCCGGGTGAGGAAATTGAAGAAAAAGCTGAAGAGAGCGATATCGAATATCTCTTAGAAGATTTACCAAAAATGTTGAATTCGATGCAAATCGGGTGCGCTCGCATTCAAGGTATCAGCACCAGTCTCCGTATCTTCTCCCGCTCCGACAAAGATTACAAAGTTCCTTTCAATATTCATGACGGAATTAACAGTACGATTTTGATTCTCAAACACAGATTGAAAGCAAACGAACAGCGTCCAGCGATTGAAGTTGTGAAAGAGTACGGGAACTTGCCCTCAGTGGATTGCTTCCCCGGACAATTAAATCAGGTGTTTATGAATATATTGGCTAATGCCATTGATGCACTGGAAGAATCAAATCGGGAACCGAGTTTAGAGAAGACTAAATCCCCAGCCAAGTGCATCACAATTCGGACAGAAATGAAGTCTAAGGAGTGGGTGACGATTCGCATTTATGACAACGGGCCTGGGATATCAGATGAGATAAAAGGTCAGATTTTTGACCACTTATTTACAACTAAAGGTGTGGGTAAAGGTACGGGATTGGGTTTGGCGATCGCACGGCAGATTGTGGTTGAAAAACACGGCGGTACAATCGAGGTAAATTCTGTATTAGGAGAAGGGACGGAGTTTACGATATCATTGCCTACAAACGGATTAAGTTAATTATGCGATCGCCGAATTTAACTCTTACACACAGAGGCGCATATTAATTTTTAGCCGTCAATATTTGAGATGAGGATAGCCAAAATGAATGCAGGTATAGATTTAACCAGTCCAATTGCCGGATACCGTCTAATCGAGCAACTGTACAGTGGTTCTAAAACCCTGGTTTATCGAGCCAGCCGAGAAATCGATCGGCTTCCAGTTGTCATTAAAATATTAAATCGAGACTATCCCAGCTTCAGCGAACTGCTGCAATTCCGCAACCAGTACACCATCGCCAAAAATCTACGTCTGCCGGGAGTCGTTGAACCTTACAGTCTGGAATCCTACCGCAACAGCTATGCCCTAGTGATGGAGGATTTTGGCGGTATTTCTCTACGAGACTACGCCCAAAAGCAAGCGCTGACTCTAGCAGAAATCTTGGAAATTGCCATTCAAATAACTGACATTCTTGATGGATTGTACCGAAACAGAGTCATTCATAAAGATATTAAGCCAGCTAACGTCCTCATACATCCCGACACTAAACAAATTAAACTCATAGACTTTAGCATCGCCTCCCTACTGCCAAGAGAAACTCAAGAAATTCAAAATCCCAACGTCTTAGAAGGAACCCTCGCCTATATTTCTCCCGAACAAACCGGACG
>NZ_JAUBQN010000006.1:0-215888 GCF_036701295.1 Microcoleus harperi Pol14_C6
AAATCATTTCGCTATCTTCTTACAATTTCATTCTTGAGGCTTTATTCTATGCAGCTTCATATTAAATTGGTATTACACCTATTTCTCTGGCTCTTTGGATATAAATATCTACATCGCGGCGGGGGTCAAGCACTGCTACTACGCCTGCTTTGTCGTCGCCGATTAGATAGGACAGGTGTGCTAGTCCCTCAACATTTATTTGCTCTAAAACTAATGCCATTGTGAGTCCTCTATACAACAGTAATCAGCAAAAAGATTGTCAGGTTGGGCAACAAGCTATTCACCCACAAACCTGACTTTCTTTAATTCTGGAAAAATTTAAACTGTTTTTGAGTGCTTAGAGACGTAACTCTCCAAGAATTGCTTCATCTTTGGCTGAGAATTACAGTCAAAGCCAGCTTCGCTTGCCTTCTCAAACACTTGCTCTGGTGTCATGCCTTGCCGCGTCGCCACGTTCATAAATGCCATTGCACCTGCACGCATGGAACTTGCACAATGAATGAGAGCAGGTTTTGGTAGTTGATCGATTTGCGCTAAAACTTTATCCGTCAACTCGTCAGTCATCCCGTCTGGCTTGACTGGAATGTTGACATATTGTAATCCTGCGGCTTCTGCGTGTTGCTGCTCATCCTGCATGAAGCCTTCCTCATCAGGCGATCGCAAATTCAGTACAGACTTGTATCCCTCTGTAGCAGCTTGTTGCAACTGCTCGGGTTTCACCTGTCCGGCTACGGTTAGCTCCGAGTTGATCTTTTTAACGTTTTCCATTGGTATCTTGCAAATTAGATTCTCTTACCATATTACTATGTAGTAATATAAAGAATTAACTATATATAGTAAGATGTAATTTTTAGGTTTGTATGCTAAAGCCGTCTCCTCAAGCCCTTGCTCCCGTTGCTGAGTTTTTCAAAGTTCTATCTGAAGTGAGTCGGCTGCAAGTTTTGTGTTGTCTGAAGTCAGGAGCTAAAAATGTCACGGAAATTATCGAAGCGACGGGGCTGGGACAGGCGAACGTTTCTAAGCATCTAAAGGTGCTAACCCAAGCAGGCATGGTGACTCGTCAGCCACAAGGAATCAGTGTTTTTTATGAAATTGCCGATCCGATTATCTTTGAATTGTGTGAACTGGTGTGCGATCGCTTAGCGATTCGTCTTGAGGAACAAACTCAACATTTAGAAGAACTTAAAAACTTTCGTGAGTTAACTTGACCTTGAAATTAAGGTCAATAGATCTCTTTCAAAAGTCTGAATGCCACGACATTAACCTGGTAAGACCAACGAGGGATTCAAAGCTCGCGCCCGGTCAAAGGGCTAAAAAGATGTTGTAGAAAGAAGAAATCTGCACCCCATCAACTCAGCTTAGAAGATCGGGTCTTGTTGAAACCGGAATAGGTGGATTTTATAATTATCAACTCAATCAAGTTCAAAAGATTCATAATTTTTGGATCGGGCATTTTGAGTCATCCTGTCATTACTTGGGCAAATCAATCAAAGAAATTTAACCAGCGCACAAATTAATAGGTTACTTTACCGCTTGCTTACTGTGGCCTAACCTGAGTATGATTCTGTTTGAATCCGCAACCAAAATCCTACCCAAGGTTTCAGCTTATGCCGTTCATGCCCTTCAATTTCCTGTTCCTATGGCTGGTGGGATTGCTGTCCGTCGGCGTACTTGGCGGAGGTATATACATTATTTACGAATGGTACATCGGCCAACTTGTAGGGATTTCCTACTTAGTCAGCGGAGTGTTGATGGTTCTGTGGTCTGTTGGCGGCCGCTTTGTCAGTTTGCCGCTGTTCCGCCGCCCCGGTGCTGACGAACCGAAGCCGACGCGGACGGGTTCGGTTCAGCGGGTAGAGAGGCCTGATGGCACCATTTTACAAGTAGAATTCTACGGCCCAGAGGACGGACAGCCGATTATTCTCTCGCACGGTTGGGGGCCGAACAGTATGGTTTGGTATTACGCGAAACGGCAACTAAGCGATCGCTACCGAGTGATTGTTTGGGATCTTCCAGGTCTGGGAAAATCCACTCGACCAAAAAACAGCGACTACTCCCTAGAAAAATTTGCCCGCGATCTCGAAGCCGTCATTGCCCTAGCAGGAAATAAACCTGTTATCCTACTCGGACACAGCATGGGCGGCATGATTTGTCTAACATTCAGTCGGCTTTTTCCAGAACTTATCGGTAGTCGAGTAGCTGGTTTAATTCTGGTAGATACCACTTATACGAATCCCGTCAAAACCGCTATTTTTAGCGGCTTATTACGCGCTTTGCAAAAGCCGGTGCTTCAACCTATCCTCTATCTCACCATAGCTCTGGAACCGATTATGTGGGGAATGACTTGGCTGAGCTATCTCAATGGTTCACTGCACATCAGTGTAGAATTATCGGGATTTAAAGGCACTGAAACGCGCGGTCAATTAGAGTTCTCAGCTTTATTATCAGCCTTGGGTTCTCCCGGCGTTCTCGCTCGCGGCACACTGGGAATGCTCAAATTTGACGAAACAAAAACTTTGCCATCAATTGACATTCCTGTGTTGGTGATATGCGGCGATTCAGATATCGCCACTACCCCCCCAGCTAGCCTGCGAATGAAAGCAGAATTGCCTCAAGCAGAGCTAGTTACTATACCGAAAGGAGGACACATGGCATTAATGGAACATAACCAGCAGTTTGCCGAAGCTGTGAGGGCATTCTGCACTGAAATTTCGTGACTAAAAATCTGACTTAAAATCCTGTAAGTTCTGGCTGTGGCGGTATTAAAATTCCACATCTTCTCGCTCATTTTCGTCGGTTCTGGGAGTATCCAAACCTTTCGCAGCCCAGCGCATTGTTTCAATGTATTTTGCCAGACTCGCCACAGTCGGAGCCTCAAACAAATTGCTGACTGATAACTCGACTTGCAAAGCGTCTCGGATGCGAGAAATCAACTGAGTTGCTAGCAGGGAATGCCCGCCTAGTTCAAAGAAATTATCGTAGATACTAACCTGGTGTTTTCCCAAAACTTTAGCCCAAATATTGCCGATCGCGTTTTCTAGATCGGTTCGAGGCGCTACATAATTTTCTGTTATATCCTCGCTGTCTGTATCTATATCGGGCAAGGCGCGGCGGTCTACTTTGCCATTAGGCGTCAGTGGCATATTCTCCAACACTGCATAAGTTGCAGGAACCATATATCCTGGTAACTTTTCTTTCAAAAATTGGCGCAAGTCACTTGACTTGAGATTGTGACTTTCTAATTTTTCATTAATGCCGTCAGGAATAACATAAGCTACCAAATGTTTATCGCCGGGGATGTCTTCCCTGACAATTACTACTGCTTCGCGCACTTGTGGATGCTGGCACAAAGCCGCTTCAATTTCTCCCAATTCGATGCGGTAGCCCCGAATTTTTACTTGGTCGTCAACGCGGCCTAAAAACTCGATGTTGCCGTCAGCTAAATAGCGGCCTAAATCACCTGTTTTATAAAGGCTAGAACCAGATTTATTGCTAAAAGGATTGGGAATGAATGCAGCAGCAGTTAAATCAGGCTGGTTGAGGTAGCCTTTCGCCAATCCGTCACCGCCGATGTACAATTGACCCATAACACCGATCGCCACCGGCTGCAAATCCGCATCGAGGAGATAAATTTGCGTGTTGGCGATCGGGCGGCCGATGGGGATAGATGTTGCGGTTTCGGGTACGTCTTGCACGCAATAATAAGCCGAAAATGTGGTATTTTCTGTAGGCCCGTAAACGTGAATTAATTTAGTGGTTGGCGTTTGTTGGAGAACTTTTTTAACCCATCTCATATCGACCGCTTCTCCGCCAAAGAGCAAGCAGCGTAGCGAATTAAAAGCTTGCGGTAAAACTCTAGCAATTTCTTGAAATAAAGCTGTTGTTAAAAACAAAACTGTGATGGCTTGTTGGCGCAGTTCTAAAGCTAAATCGTGAGGCGAAAGGGTAATATTGGTGCTAATTCCCACGAGTTGAGCGCCGTTAAGCAAGGCTCCCCAAATCTCGAAGGTGGCTGCATCGAATGAAGCGTTTGATGCTTGGGCAATTTTATCGGTAGGTTCTATTTTTATATAGTTGGTGTTGAGTACCAGCCGATTTACTGCTTTGTGGGTGACAGCAACTCCCTTGGGTTTTCCTGTTGAGCCAGATGTGTAAATAACGTAAGCTAGGTTGTCTGCTGTTACGGCGTTGGCGGGATTTTCGGCGCTTTCTTTGGCTATGTGTTCCCAGTCGCGATCGAAGTAAATCACCGAGTTTGAGAAGTCTCGGAAATTCTCAATCAATTTATCCTGAATTAGCAAGACTTTAACTCGAGCATCTTCCAGCATCAAGTTTAGCCGATCGCGCGGATAGCTCGGATCTAACGGTAGGTAAGCTCCTCCCGCTTTCAGTACAGCCAACATCCCGACAATTAGGTCGATCGATCGCTCTGCACAAAGCCCCACTAAAACCTCCGCCCCCACGCCCAGTTTTTGCAGGTAGCGCGCCAGTTTGTTGCTGCGACTGTTGAGTTCTCTGTAAGTCAGGTGCTTGCTGTCGAAAGTTAGGGCGACATCCTCCAGATGCTGCTGGACTCGCTCTTCAAATAACTGAGGAATGCACTTATTTTGAGGATAATCTGTCCGAGTATCGTTCCATTCTCTGAATAATTGATTCACTTCATCCTCGCTCAATAAAGGTAAGTTAGCGATTCCTTGTTCTGGATTAGTCACAATGCTTTCCAGCAGCGTTTTAAAATGCCTCAGCATTCGGGTGATCGTAACTTCATCAAATAAATCCGTATTGTACACAGCTACGCCTCTGAGCCCTTCCGAATCTTCCCAATGTTCGCCGTATCTGTTCCTAAACTTATCCGAAGCTTCCCACAAATGCAGCTCTAAATCAAAGCGCGTTGTTTGAGTCTCCAAATGAAAAGAACTCAACTTTAATTCGGGCAATTCTAGCTCGTCTACAGGCCCATTTTGCAGCCCGAATACCACCTGAAACAGCGGATGTCGATTGAGCGATCGCTCTGGGTGCAATTCCTCGACGAGCTTCTCAAAAGGCAAATCTTGGTGAGCATAAGCTCCCAGGGTTACTTCCCGCACCCGACCCAAAAAATCTCGAAATGTCGGGTTTCCCGAGCAGTCTGTTCGCAGCACTAAAGTATTGACAAAAAACCCGATTAATGATTCAATTTCACTGCGGTTGCGATTGGCGATCGGCGAACCGACAACAATATCTTCTTGTTGCGAGTAGCGGTAAAGCAAAGTTTGAAAGGCTGCCAGCAGTGTCATAAATAAAGTCGATCCTTCTCGCTGCGAGAGCGCTACAAGTGCGTCATTCAGCTTTTTCGGCAGTTCTAAATATTGAGTTTTTCCGCGATAATTTTGCCGAGCTGGTGCAGGGCGATCTGTGGGCAAATTTAACGCCGAAATCCCGTGCAATTGCTGCCGCCAATAAGCTAGCTGAGTTTCTAATACTTCACCTTGCACCCATTCGCGCTGCCACTCTGCAAAGTCGGCATATTGAAGTGATAATTCTGGGAGGGGAGATGGCTGTTGATTTATCAAAGCTGTATAGATAGCCTCCAGTTCTCGAATTAGCACCCCGATCGACCAATCATCGGAGGCGATGTGGTGCATATTTAGCAAGAGAATATGCTCGGTCTCTGTCAGTCGCAGGATGGTGACTCGCATCAGCGGCCCGGTGGATAAATTGAAAGGGCGAAGAGATTCTGCGGCAGAGAGTTTCTTTGCTTCTGTTTGCCGTTGTTCTGGCGGCAAATCTTGCAAGTCTAATACTTTTAAATTAGTCTTGAAAGCGGGAGAGATTATCTGCACTGGTTGACCTGATACCGCGGCGAAAGTGGTTCGCAAAGTTTCGTGCCGCTGCACTATTTCGTTGAAGGTTAGCTCTAAGGCTGTTAAGTTGAGGGAACCAGTTAAGCGCAGTGCTGTTACTACATTATAGAAAGGGTTTTCCGGTGCGAATTGGTCGAGAAACCACAAGCGCTGCTGGGCAAATGAGGCGGGAAAGACAAAGACTTCGGCTTCTGAGGAAATATTCAGTTTTTCTATATCCTTTGTAACGGAATTGTCATAAATTTCGGAGGCCATATCTGTTGCTCTTGGGGGATGAGATGTGTTAATTTTTGGATGACGCGGGGGTGGCTTTTTCAGGGTGCGATCGCCTCTTAAAACTTTCGCGAGCAAAAGATCGGAACTGTTAAAATCATAAACCTGGGTGCGGGAGTGCGGCAGAAAGGCGGGCAAAAGAAACCGGATTTCTGGCCGCAGCATCAAGTTATCCATTGAGGGGCTAGGAGTGCGACCCCCCAATCAAATTTAGTCGCGGAACGGGCTCTTAGGCGTGTGATTCGGGTGCAATCGGGTGAGTTAGATGCGAGAATTACCGGGAGCAATCCGTGGAGAGGTCATGCTGTAGTATGATTTCTAATTGCACAAAGTGTTCTTGGGGCGATTCCCTGCCGGATAGCTTTGCTTCACGCAATTTTCTCACATTTGTAGCTTAGCGACTACTATTGATTCAACAGTGTCCGCAATCTTTTAGAGCCACTCACTAGAACTTGCGACCTGATTTGTCACAATACTTAAGAACACTGAACGTGCAGTTTAAATTAGAGGTTATAGGCTAATGGCGCAGCGGAACGTATACTCGTCAAAGGGCGAGCCAGAGGATGCACAATCAGCAGAAGAAGTCCTCCACTCAGTAATGCAAGAACTGGACGCTTTGCATGAAAATGTCAAAGGCCAGTTAAATCAAGACATTACTCGGCTGCAAACTGAAAAAAATCACCTGATTGAAGATATTGAAGACCTTCGGGAGCAATATCGCAAATTGCAGTCTCAGCAAATGGAATCTCTGTCGGGGCGATACATTCAGCAGCAGCAATTGTGGCTGAAGCAGTTGGCTCAAGTTTTGGCTCACAATTTGCAAGATTTGTTGGTGCAGCGGTTCAACGAACTCAGCGCTAATTCGGGAAATTCTCTCAGCAGCCCGATTCCCAGCGGCGAGTTCCCGATACCCCTGCCGCCGAGCAACTACGACGAACGAGCCTCGCAGTTGCTAGCGGCGCTGGATGAAAGGATCGATCGCAGTTTCCAGATGCTGGAACAAGATTTAACCAGTTACGAAAGCGAGCTTTCCGTGCGGCTCAACAACATGAAAACCCTGGAACTGCAAGGGGAAGAGCTGTTACAAAATCTCGTAAACCGCATCAGGGAAGAACTCGAATCAGAAGAAGAATATCTTGAGAATCCTTTCGATGCTCAAGATTCCTATGTCGAGGAATCAACTAATTCTGTTAATTCTGTTAATTCTGTCCGCCCGCAACTTCTGCAGCCGCCAACACCTGCGGAAACGCCGCGAGAACCGGTTCCACAGCCTTCTTCAGCGCCACCGACGGCACCCGCTAAAGTAGCTTCTCAAGTGCAGACAGGTTTGGTGCTGGCTTTGTCTTCGGCGGTGGTATTGTCGCTGTTTAATGTTTGTTTGAGAATTCTGATTAAAAGCAAAAATCCTCGGATGGTTTTTGGGTTGTTTGAATTTCCGGGGGTGGTGACTCCAGGTTTTGGAAATTCTTTGTTGATTTTGTTGATGCGGCTGATCGTGGTGATGGCTTTGATGCCGATATTGGCGACATTTCTGTATCCTTCTGTGTGGAAAGATATTAGACGGTTGTTCCAGTCGGGCGATCGAGCTTTGTGGAGTAAAGTTTTAGGAAGCGCATTTTTTCTGTTTTTGTCTCAGGTTTTGATTTATTTGGCGATCGGCAATATTCCGGCCGGGATCGCGATTACGATTTTCTTTATTTACCCGATCGTCACCGTACTGGGTTCTTGGATCTTGTTTGGTTCTCGCCCCAGCACAGTCGGCTTTTTGGCGATAGTCGGGATTACCGCAGGTCTGATTTTAGCTGGGTGGCCGAGTTTTGCGGCCCCAGCTCCCGGCGGCGGCAATGTCGGGGTGGGAGTCACGGCTGCACTGGCTTCTGGGATTACCTTTGCAGGTTACGTATTGCTGACGCAAATGGCCGCGGGCAAGTTGCACCCCATTCCTTTTAGTTTAGTTAATTTCGCCGCGATTTTTGTATTTTCCTCCCTGAGTTTGTGGGTGCCGCTGTCGGAAAATTTTTCTCCTAAAATCGATCAAAATGTTTGGCCTGGTTTGATTATGGGAGGTGTGGTCTTAGGGGTGCTGACGCTGTTTAGCTATCTTTTGAATAATTTTGCCATCCGGTTTGCGGGGGCAGCTCTAGCGTCAGTAATTGGCACTTTAGGGCCAGCGATGACCGCACTCTTCGGGTTTCTAATTATCAATGAGAAGTTGCAGCCAGTGGCAATTCTCGGCATGGCTGTGGTGACGTTGAGCGTGGCTGCTATGAGTGTGGAACGCATAATGGCTCCTCAAAAGAAGGCTAGTTAACGCTTGAATTTTGGCGATAGTCCATTCCCAAACCCGGTTTCTTCAAGAAACCGGGTTTCTCCATTCCGAGACAATATCAATAGGCTTATTGCATAAATCTTTGATTGATAAGGAAACCATAGAAGCATTTCAATATAGGAGAACGAATGCCTACAATTGGAGTCTAAACAACAGAAATAACCACTCGAAAACCCACAATACTAGCCTTACAATCCGGCTGATATCTGAGGCGACACGCGCTGCGACAATTCGGAGGATGATCGTTCCAAGAGCCCCCCCGCAACAACCTCAGCGAAGAGTCCCCGTCAGACTCCCAAACGCTACCATCAGCAGGCGCACCGTTATAATTATTGTGCCAAGAATCCGCGCACCATTCCCAAACATTTCCGTGGAAATCGTACAATCCGAAAGCATTAGGTTTAAAACTGCCAACATCTGTCGTTTGAAAGCGATAAATTCCCTTCGGCGCTTCAGCGTAATTAGAACTTCCGTTGTAATTTGCTAACTCGCTGGTAATCGTTTCCCCAAAGTGAAACGGTGTCATAGTTTCCCCCCGGCAAGCATATTCCCATTGGGCTTCGCTAGGCAAGCAATAATTATGACCAGTTTTGCGAGAAAGTCTAGCGCAAAACTCCACAACCTCGTACCAAGATACATTTTCTATAGGTCGATTTGCACCTTTAAAACGGGCAGCATCGGGATTGAGAAATATTTTAATTTGCGGCAGTGTGGCAACTGCTCTCCACTGGGCCTGAGTGACTGGAAATTTGCCAATATAGAAAGATGCTAAAGTGACTGGGTGCTGGGGTTTTTCGTCGCTGTCACCCCTATTTTTTGGGGAACCCATGAGGAAAGTACCGCCAGGAACAGATACCATTTCCAGCACTGTACTGCTACCAAGATGTTCTTCAAAAAAACGCGCTTTGCCCCTGTTAACATTAGTTTCCTTCCCGCGCTTGTCTACTGTCAACACCTGAAATTCAAAAGTGCTTTTGGCAGCGGCAATTCTCTGCGAGGCAGTGTTACGAGGCGGATTGGTGTTGGATTTTTGCCTGGGATTGACAGAGATATTGCTATTGATTTGACTGCTGTGATTGAGCGGAGTATTGATAGCAAGTGGCCCTCCCTTTGTCACAGCAGAATTTAAAGCAAGTGGCCCTCCCTTTGTCACTGAAGAATTTAAAGCAAGTTGTCCTCCCTTGACAAAAGGCGGTTGGGGAGGTAAAGAATAGAGATTTAAAGCTTTGATTACTTCATCAGCAGATTGATATCTATTTTTGAGATAATCTTGAATTAACTTATCTAAAATGTTTGTCAAGTCGCTGCTGACTTTTGTACCGACTGGCAATCGTTCTCTCCAAATCCAGCCGCCATTTATCGGGTCGTAAAGGTCATCGGAACCGTCAATTTTTGGCAAGCATTGAGTTAGCAGTCTCAGGCAAGTTATTCCCAAACTGTACAAATCGCTTCCGGGGAAAACTTGACCGCGCATTTGTTCTATCGGCGAATATCCGGGCGTTCCTACCGTGGTGCCTACTTTGCTCATCAGGGAGCCAGTCACTTGTTTGGAAATGCCGAAATCTATCAAAACTAACTCTCCCCGCCCTCCCCTTCGGAAAGCTGAATTCCGAAAATTTCCCGCCTTTGGCAGGGATGAGCTAACAGAGGTGCGCCGCCGCATGATATTCTCAAGTTTGATGTCTCGGTGAATGACATGGCGATCGTGTACAAATTTCAAAATCGGCAGTATATCTGCAAGTAACTGCCAAATTTTTTCTTCGCTAAAAACACCCTGCTGAGTTAATTCAGCCAGTAAAGTTTGCCCCTCAATCAACTCTTGTACTAAATAAAGTCGCTTGTCTTGCTCAAAATAAGCAATTAATCGAGGAATTTGGGGATGTTCGCCGAGTTCGTAAAGTCGTTTCGCTTCTTGCTGAAACAATTCTGCAGCTTTTTCAAGTGCTGAGGTTCCTTGAAATTGCGGTACAAACTGCTTGATTACGCAGGGATCGTCCATTCGATCCGTATCTACCGCTTCATAAGTTCTGCCAAATCCCCCTTCGCCCAACAGTCGAATCACGCGGTAGCGGTTTCTGAAGAGAGGCGTGAGGTCTGACTGGCCACAACTTTGACAGAATTTAGAATTGTCGGGATTGAAAGGATTGGAGCAACTTGGATTAGAACAGTAGAACATATCTGGGAAGAAATGATCTGGTTAAAGTTATGATATCATGTCGTGTTGATTTGTTAATTGATATTCGGCTGGTAATTGGTAATTGATAATCGGTAATCGGTAATCGTTAATAGGTGGGTATTACCCCTCATTTGTGCGTTCCGAAGATATTCTGACTGGGGAATTATAACTTGCTGACTCGCCCACTATTCTTTAACGTCGGTATTCGTCGCCACATTCGCCAATCAACTGACATCAATCCCTAGATTTCTTAAACATCTGGTGAATCAGATGACATCAGCAGCCTCCCGCATCAAAGCAAAAACCCTAGAATTATCTGCTAAATGTTATAAAGCAGGTATCAAGATATTTAAAGATTAATCCCGATCGCACTTTTGGCATGAATCTTTCCGTGAGTTCCAGACACCTGCCACATTCCGTTTAATACACGGTTAAATTGGGAGTAAACTGCGATCGACCGATCTATCTAAATTCATCGCAATTGGGAGAATCAGTAATCTGTTCACAGATGCAAGTATGGTAAAACTACGCGATCGCCCAAACCAAAAAGCGATCGCACTCTCCGTATAAAAATAAGACTATAAACTAACAGAGCGATCGCACCGCCGAATTGAAGGGCGATCGCTCTGTTAGTTTATAGCGTACCTACGCGCCAAAGTGGATAATGGCTGCGCGGATCGCGATGAACCACACCGCGAGCGTGGCAAATAGGTAAAGGTAGAACCGAAGTATGATGAGATTGAATGTGCAATGGACAGCACTATGCAATGTGCGAAACACAACGAAGACCCACGCGGCGTTTACATACACTGTATCCACCTGCTTTGTGATGAAGAGGTATAGGACAAGTGCATAGAAAAGCACCGGAATCTCGAACAGGTTTTTTAGGTTATCCGATGGATTGGATACGCTTGGTGGCGAAATTTGCGCCAGTGCGCCCGGTACAGCAAGTTCATTCGGGGCGAGCTTTCTACTGGTGATAAAACTGATACGGCGGATGTACATATACACCCAGACGAGGAATGTGAGAAACACTGTTGCAAAGAAGGGGCCGAAGATTGTATCTTGCGTCATTTTTACCTCTTAAATTTGATTGTTCTGATAGTTGGTGGGCGATAAAGTGCGCCCTATGCGATGTACAAGGCTTGAAGAAACATAGAGTAACGTAAATCCAATTAGAGGATGGAGTATCTCTAGGTGAAGAGGACTTTTGAGATGAATGCTGGCAAATTGTAGTCCAAGCAGTATTGGCAAAATTGCGGCGAGATGTCGTATTCTGCGTGAGAAGGGGGCAATCAACGACCATCCCAGTAATACTAATGACAGCCCACTGTACCCTCGCACTAGCCAAACATGAATATTCCACCATGCAGGATTATTGAAGTAGGCAACTCCAACCGTCAATAACTGAGCAATTAAGCAGACATTAAAGACTATTGAAGTCGCATAAAAGCCGATCGGCATCCAAGGTGTAGGAGCGCGGTCGATTTCCAAATCTGTTGTCATGTCAATTTGTTTTTGAGATTACAAGGGTAATATAATTCGAGTATTGCAATGCTTCTAGACCTCGATCGGGTACTCTTTTTGACACCATGACCATGAAAAGTCCCTTGCAGCTTTTATTTGAAGCGATCGACCAAGTGAAGGATGAACAAGAGCTGCGATCGCAAATCGTGCCCAAAATCGGTGAGTATTTTGCAGCTAAACGATCTGGAATCTTTTTCTTCGATCGACTTCCTTTAGCAGATAGCAATTTTCAGAAAACATTGAAAGTTGCGCTATCGATCGAACATAATCCTGTTGCACGTTATTTAGTGGAGCGCCATGCTCCTGTCCATGAAGCATTAGTGACATCATCACCCAAGGTTTGGACAATAATTTGTCCCCGCCCCGATCATTGGCACGTGATGGCGGGGCCGATTGTCAATCGCGGTCAATTAATGGGTGTAGTGGGTTGTACGCGCGATCGGTCTATGCCCGCCTTCGATACAGAAAATCTAGCGGATTTGAGTGCGATATGTTTGCATTTGTCTGTTTGGGCTGCAACAGTACGCGCGGCGAAGCTATCCCCTAGGGAATCGCAACACCAACCTTTGAAGACCTCACGCCTAACGCCTCGTGAATTGCAAATTGCCGAATTGGTTGCTTTGGGGCGCACCAACGCAGGAATCGGGAGGGAACTTTGGATTACTGAGAATTCAGTGAAGCAAGCTTTGAAACGAATGTTCCGTAAGCTTGAGGTTTCGTCTCGTGCAGAAATGGTTGCACAGCTTTCAGCGACCAAATATAATTTGCCAAGTGTAAAAATGTCTCCATCCAACTTGATGCAGAACACCCACCAATAAACTTAACGCTAGAAACCCCGATAGCGATGGCATTGAATAGAAGAGCGATCGCTCCCAGGTAATTTTGAAGTATGGGGTATTGCGATCGAGTCTGAGAAACTATCATTCATCAAATGAATAATTAAATATTACTTTGTAGTTGGGGGCAGCAATTGATTTAGTGCACCACACAAGTATCGCTTCACCGTGTCTTTACTTGCACCTACCCCACTGGGAATGGTAAAGATCATCTCAACATTTAATAGATTGCCGTCCATTGAGGCAAATACATCAATTGGCAAAGCACGCTGAAATGCTGTGGCGGGATTTTCAGCTTTCATTACACCTAAGTTCAGATCCGTGCTGAGAGTCTTGATGCCCTCGCGGGCCAAAATTGGTCGTAATTGGGAAAAAGCTCTCTCTATCGATAACCCCTCCACCTGAACACGTGCAGAAAAGGCGGAACCATTCAAAAAGTCCCCCTTTTTTTGAAAGCTTTCCTCGCAGGTTGTGGCAACAGCGGGGGTAGCTAAACATATGAGAGCTAGAGTCAAGACAAGTGATCGCATATTAGCTTAGTTAGAACAATGAAACAATCATCCAGATCGTGATACACCATCATAATAGGATTATTTGGCAAGTGATGCAAATGTCTTCGATTAATCAGTAGCGTGTAAACCATTGTTATCAACTTTATAGTCGCCTGTGTTTGTATCAACGATCGGCATCTTGCCAACATTTTCTTCTAAGTCAATTTTGGGGTGGAGGCTGCTTTCATACAAATGTTTCGCACGAAGCGGGACTTCTCCACGAATCACAAGGAGTATTTACATAAATTCCATTGGCGGTAATTTTTTATACTGGTACGGAACTAACCTGTATTACGAGAATTCACCATATTTCTGGAGCGAGTTATTGGGTTTTATCTGCTTGATACATAGTCCGTGGCGCTGCAAGTTTGGCAAGAGTGTCGGGAGAACGAGTATTTGCGGGTTCCAATCTGAGATCACCTTTAACTTATTCCATAATCGCATTTTGCTCACTTACAGACTAGGTGTTCAACTTAGCGATGATCGGACGCTCAAGTAACTCAGTTCTGGCTAGCACACTCTTACAATAGACATCTTAAAAAAAGCAGGCAAAGCGATCGCGACCTGTAAACTGTTAACATCAACGATCGCACCCGGTCGAATTGCTGCAAATATGTTGTAGTACGATGTATAATCCTAAGTTAGAATAATTCAGGCTCAGACACATAATCAGCTACTGGGATGTAAAAAACCTAAATTGTCAAAACTTGAAGCGTCTGTGTCGAGTACCTCCAGAGAACTTTAAACAAATGCTTTAGGTAGTGCGATCGCATAGTTGATCTGGAGGCGCTTGTCCAAGCGCCCATTGTTGCTTCTCCAACTCCAACACAGGTATTATAATTATAGTTAAACCTTAGACTTTGATCTACATTAGCATTGAATGAGGGGAGCAAATATTGCCACTTGCTAACAAGCTGATTCCCGGCTAGTTTAAATTTTCCCAGCAGGCGCTCCAACATCGCTGTCTCAGATTCCCATCCATCAATTCCCCATCCGAATAATCGAACTAATGAAAAAACGAATATGAAAACCACGCTGCCCGGTTACAAACTCTTATCGTTACCCATTCATGAAGGTGTCAATACAGTTATTTATCGCGGGTTTAGAGAGTCCGAACTAACTCCGGTTATAGTAAAAACCCTCAAAGCCGAGTATCCCACAATAGAAGAAATCGCACGATTGAGGCATGAATATAAAATTCTCAAAGCTCTGGACATAGCCGGGATTATCAAAGCTTACTCTTTGGAAAAGCATAATAACGGTCTGGCGCTGATATTAGAAGATTTTGGAGGAGACTCCCTGAAAAACCTAATCACAGCTAAACACATTGAAATCAACGAATTTCTGAGTCTGGCAATTCATCTAGCAGAGACCCTAGCTCAACTGCATGAAAATAAGATTATTCATAAAGATATTAAACCGCAGAATATTATTATCAACCCCAAAACCGATCAAATAAAAATTATCGATTTTAGCATTGCCACGCACCTAGAGCGAGAAAACCCGACCCTCAGCAGTCCCAATTTGCTAGAAGGCACCCTTGCCTATATGTCTCCAGAGCAAACCGGGCGGATGAATCGCTCAATTGACTACCGCACCGACTTTTACTCATTAGGTGTCACCTTTTATGAAATTCTGACTGGAAAGCTGCCGCATCAAGCCAGCGACCCCCTGGAATTAATTCACTGCCATATCGCTAAAAAACCAGTGCCACCCCATCAGCAAATCGGTGAGATTCCCCAAGCGATTTCTGACATTGTAATGAAATTATTAGCCAAAACTGCTGAAGACAGATACCAAAGCGGTCTGGGACTAAAAGCTGACCTAGAAACCTGCCGTCATCAACTGCAAACGAAGGGGAAAATTGACAACTTCTCCATCGGTAAAAGGGATAAATTTGGACAATTTCTTATCCCGCAAAAACTCTATGGCCGCGAGCAAGAAGTAGCCACTTTGATGGCAGCCTTTGAGCAAGTCTCCGGCGGAAACAGCGAAATGATGCTAGTGAGCGGTTACTCAGGGATTGGCAAATCTTCCTTAGTGAATGAAGTTCAAAAACCAATTCTCCGGCAGTGCGGCTATTTTATATCTGGTAAATTTGACCAATTAAAGCGAAATATTCCTTATGCTTCTTTGATTCAAGCTTTCGCCGGCTTGATGCGGCATCTGTTAACAGAAAGTTCTGAAAAACTAGCGATTTGGAAACAGCAACTTTTAGAAGCTTTAGGCTCCAATGGCAAAGTCATAGTAGATGTCATTCCCGAAGTCGAACTGATTGTCGGGCCTCAAGGATCCGTTCCGCAATTGGGGTCATCTGAATCCGAGAATCGCTTTAATCGCGTGTTTAAAGAATTCATTCACGTATTTACTAAACCCTCACACCCGCTCGTCATATTTTTGGATGACTTACAGTGGGCAGATTCGGCATCGCTCAAGTTGATTCATCTGCTTATTTGTGACCCGGACAGCCAATATTTACTGCTGATGGGAGCCTATCGAGATAACGAAGTAAGTCCGACGCATCCGTTGATGCTGACGTTGGATGAGATTCAAAAAAATGGGGCGGTTGTAAATAATATCACCCTCCGTCCTTTGGATATTGGCAACGTCAGCTTGCTGGTAGCAGATACCCTGAATGAGTCTTCTGTTCCGAGAAACCGGGTTTCTAAATTGGCCGAGCTACTTTTCAATAAAACCCAAGGCAATCCTTTCTTCTTGACTCAGATGTTCGCCACTCTGCATGAAGAAAACCTATTGACCTTTGATTTCAGTGCTGGGTGCTGGCATTGGTCATTGAACCAAATTCAAGCGGTAGGCATCACGGATTATAATGTCGTCGAACTGATTGCCAGAAATATTCAAAAACTCCCGGAGGAGACGCAGGATGTCTTAAAATTAGCCGCCTGTATTGGAGACAAATTTAATTTAGACGTTCTGGCTATTGTCAAGGAAAAATCTCAGTCGGAAACGGCGGCCCATTTGTGGGAAGCACTTCAGGCTGGCTTGGTTTTGCCCCTGAGCGAAGCCTACAAAATCCCTCTCGTTTTTACCTCCGATGAAATCAGCAGGGAAGCAGAGGAGAGAATAGCTCTAGATTCTCCTCCGCTATCATCCTCACCTGCCCCTTTGCCTTACAGCCATAACGCGCCTATCGCTTACAAATTTCTCCATGACCGCGTGCAGCAAGCGGCGTATTCTCTTATTCCGGAATCTCAGAAACAACAAACCCACCTGAAAATCGGTGAACTGCTACTAGAGCATACTCCAGCAGATGAGATTGAAGAAAATATCTTTGAGATTGTCAATCAGTTAAATGTTGGGGCTGACTTCATCACGGATCAGTCTGAAAAATATCGTCTAGCCCAATTAAATTTGATAGCAGGCAAAAAAGCTAAGGCAGCAACAGCTTATGAAACTGCCGCCAGACAACTACGGGTGGGGCTAGAACTCCTCAGAGAAGATAGCTGGGAAACTCAGTATGACCTGACGTTTTCTCTGTATGCCGAAGCGGCGGCGGTGGAATTTCTAAATATTAACTTCGAGCGAGGAAAAATGCTGTCTGAGGAGGCTCTCAAGCACGCAAAAACTCTGCTCGAAAAAGTCAAAGTTTATGAAATCCAAATGCAGTTTTATTCCTTGCAAAACCAGATGCAAGTCGCGTTAGATATCGGGCTGCAAGTTTTGGGTATGCTGGGTGTCTCCCTTTGTCCAGAGCCTCCACAAGAGATGAATACTGAGGCCTTAGCTCATCTGCCAGAAATGACGGATCTCAATAAGCGGGTTGCTATGGGGATATTATGGAAATCCGCCCCTCTTGCTCATCATGTGACTCCTGCCTTATTTCCCGAATTCCCATTTACAATGATGCATCTTTGTATTCAATATGGTAATTCACCCCAAGCTGCTTCCGGCTATGGGATTTATGGCTTATTTTTGTGCGGACCTCTGGGTGAAATTGAGGTAGGATATCGATTTGGACAGCTAGCTTTAAATTTGTTGGCTCGATTTGAGGCCAAGGAAATCAAATCTCACGTCTATGTAGTTTTTAATGCTCATATTAGACACTGGAAAGAGCATGGGAAAGAAACCTTAGCACCATTGCTAGAGGGCATTAAAAGCGGTTTAGAAACTGGAGATTTAGAATATGTTGGTTATAATTCTATCTACTATTGCGATCATATACTTTTTACAGGCCAACCACTGGAGTTTGTGGCTCATAAGCAGGCGCAATACCTTAATTTACTTCTAAATTTTAAACAAGATTCCCATATTCGTTATTTAAAAACATGGAGAGTAATGGTATTACAATTACTCGCCGCCCCTGAAGAAGAATATATGATAACAGGCGAAGTTTTGAATGAAGAAAAACTCCTGCAACAGTCAATTGCCGACAATAAACATATGTTTATTTTTGTTGCTCACCTGACAAAATTGATTCGATTTTACTTGTTCAAAGATTACGCTCAGTCAATGAAAAGCGCCCGCGAATCAGAAAAATACAAAGAAGGTGTACCTGGGCTGATGAGTGGTGTCGAACACAATTTCTATTATTCTCTGGCTCTGCTAGCTCAATATTCTGAAGTTTCCAGCAGCGAACAAGAAGAATTCTTGAAGCAAGTGGCGAAAAATCAGGAAAAAATGCAGGAATGGGCTGTACATGGGCCGATGAATTATCAACACAAGTACAAGTTAGTGGAGGCAGAAAAAGCACGAGTCTTAGGAAAAATTGGCAAAGCGATGGAGTATTATGACGCTAGCATTCAAGGAGCCAGAGAACAGGGATATATTCAGGAAGAAGCCCTAGCTAATGAACGGGCTGCCGAGTTTTATTTCTCTCGCGGCCGGGAGAAGATAGCGGAGATTTATTTGACGGATGCTTACTATGGCTATATTCGCTGGGGAGCGAAAGCAAAAGTGCAGGAGTTATCAGAAGAATACTCTGAATTCTTCTCGCGAATACTGACTAAAGACGCCCCCAGATTCGACGTATCGCGGACGACAAGCTCGACGAATACGGGGAGTTTTGCAGCACTGGATTTCGCCTCTGTGATGAAATCTTCTCAAGCTATTTCTGGCGAAATGGTTCTGGAAAGTCTGCTTTCTAAGTTATTGAAAATTGCGATCGAGAATGCTGGCGCTGAAAAAAGCTACTTCATTTTAGAAAAAGATGGTCAACTGGTGGTAGAAGGCACGGCAACCGTAGATAATGATGAGGTAGTAGTGCTGCAATCCACGCCGATAGAAACTACTCACAAATTGCCCTTTTCTATTCTCAATTATGTGGCAAGAACTCAGAAAAATGTGGTCTTAAATGATGCAAGTCGGCAGGGACTTTTTACCATGGATCACTATATCGTCAACGCCCAACCGAAGTCCATTTTATGTATGCCGATCGTCCATAAAGGAAAGCTCATTGGTCTGCTTTACTTGGAAAATAATCTGACAAGGAGTGCGTTTACTCCCGATCGTCTGGAAGTTTTAACCGTGATCTGTTCTCAAGCGGCGATTTCCCTGGAAAATGCCCGACTCTATGCCAATTTGTCTGAGGCGACTGACAACCTGAAACAAGCCAATGAGCAATTAGAAGATTACAGCCGGACTTTAGAACATAAAGTGGAAGAGAGGACGCAAGAATTAAAGGAAAAAAATCTGCTCCTGAGCCAGGAAATTCGCGATCGCGTGCAGATAGAGCAAGCTCTGCGAATATCAGAAGCGCAATTAAAAAAACAAGCCGAACAACTAGAGCTTTCTTTCCAAGAACTCAAGCGCACCCAAACCCAGCTAATTCAGACTGAGAAAATGTCCTCCCTGGGACAGATGGTGGCCGGGGTGGCCCACGAAATCAATAACCCGATTAACTTCATATATGGCAACCTGAGTCACGTTAGGACATACAGTGAAGACATATTAGGACTGGTGAAACTCTATCAAGAACAATACCCCTATCCCACAGCAGCGATTGTTGAGGATATTGAGGCGATCGAATTAGATTTCTTGATGGAAGACTTACCCAAAGTGCTGGATTCGATGAAGGTGGGGGCAGACCGAATTCGCGAAATAGTCCTCTCCCTGCGAAACTTCTCGCGACTGGATGAAGCGGAAATGAAAGAGGTCGATATCCATGAGGGCATCGATAACTCCCTACTGATTTTGCAGCACCGACTGCAAGCTAAATTAGACCAGCCTGCTATTCAAATCATTAAAGAGTACGGCCCGCTGCCGCTGGTGGAGTGCTATGCCGGCCAACTGAACCAGGTGTTTGTAAATTTACTGGCGAATGCGATTGACACTCTCAATGACCAAAGGGGGCCGCGCACGATCGCAATTCGCACCTCAGTGGGGTATGGGGAAGAAGAAAAATCCCCGATTTCCAATCCCCCCCTTGCGGAAAGCTCTACATTTTCTTCGGTTGAGGTGGATTCCGAGAACCTCGCCCCGGCCCGGAAAAGTCCCCAATTTGTTGTGATTCGCATTTGCGACAATGGCCCCGGTATGACAGAGGAAGTGAACCGGCGGCTGTTCGACCCGTTCTTCACGACGAAACCCGTAGGGAAGGGCACCGGTCTGGGGCTGTCAATCAGCTACCAGATTGTGGTAGAAAAACACTGCGGACAGTTGAAGTGTGTTTCTCATCCCGGCCAGGGGGCAGAGTTCATCATTCAGATTCCTATTAGACAGAACTATCAAAAATTGGCTGTCCAAAGCCAAACTTGATGAGTTGTTGTTATTGGTATTTCCAGGGATTCGATGGCGGGGATTGTGTCGGGATTTGTGCGATCGCAGAAGTCTGAAACAAGCTTGCCTTAGCGATTAACAGCAAGACTGACACGACAAGGGCAATGAGCCAGAAGCCGAGAACGATCGAGCGATCGTGGAACAGTGATTGCAGCCTTTGATATCTCACAACAAATCCCCTCTGATTGTTTGCAGCTTAAATTTCCGGCATTTCGCATCTGAAAAGTAAAAAAAAGATGCTTCAAATGGGCAGAGGATGTGATGGTGTTTTACCAGGCAGTTCTAAAAGTTTCCTGTCTCTAGAGGATTAAGTTGAAGGATAGAATGCGATCGCTGGCATTAGATTTCAACCAGGGAATCTAGCCCTCACACTTCACTGTCCAAGGATTGGTCGTACCCGCCATCTCTCTTCAGTTCCAATTAGAATCTCCAACGATTAGCCTTTATTTGATTACAACCTGTAGCTTATAAGGACTTACGCTTCAGGGGGTAAGATTGTGAGTCCATATTTGGGTGCAGTGGCTAGCAGTTTATCGATCGCAGCTTGATCGGGCACAGGTGGATTGAGCGGATCGGCTACAGGTCTCCCAACTTCCGCAAAAAACATCTCCAAACCAGCAGGTGTTATCCAACACAACATTCGCGCTTGCGCCGTTCCAGTATTTTTGAAACTGTGTTTTTGTCCCCTGGGAGAATGTAAGAACGTACCGGGTGTTGCCAAAATAATTTGGTCATCTAAGCGAAACTCGACTTCACCCTCAAGAACGTAAAACGCTTCATCTTCACGGCTATGAATATGGGGAGGCGTACCGACATCAGGATTACATAAAATCTCAATCAGCGCATATTGCCCCTGAGTGTTCTGCCCCAATGCCTTGAACGTGACAGCATCACCGGCAACTGTCAAAACATCGCCTTCGTGAGGCATCATGACTATTCCTTGCTGGTTTAGAGTCATCTGAGCTCCTCGTTTCTGCTATACGAGCGGTGTACAAGTAGAGTTTTCGATTTGAATTTAGTGGAATTACCGCCTAGCTTTGGGGCTATTTGAATTACCACTTCACTCATAAGAGCGGGGGATCGCATTAAGTTGAAGTATACAATGCGCGAGCGAAATCAACACATCTCCACTTAGAGCTTCTTGAAGTATCTGGCGACTGGGAATAGCTCAAAGCCCACCTTTTCATAGGTGTGACGGGCTCTTACATGACCAGGATCGCCCCCAGTCTCAACCATAGCAATAGACATCCCCGCATCTTTCATCCAACCCAGAGCGAATTCTATCAAAGCACTACCAATGCCGCGACCTTGAAAGTCTGGATCGACAGCAACCATGTAGATTTCACCCATGCAATTCTCTGAGTGTAGTTTAACCGCTACAAAGCCCACAGTAGAACCGGCATCCATAGCAACCCATACATTCGTATCTTCCGCAGCACAGACATCCTCCACAGCTTTTTGCTGGCTCACACGCCAATGATTGGGATAGAATGCCTGATAAACATCAGCGTTCATCGCCTTCTGAATCGAATCAAAGACCGGAGCCCATGCTCGAAGCGAAAGCCGAATAATAGCATCTAGGTGGCGAGGGTCGTAGGGTTCAATTTGCATTCCCACATCAACTCCTGTTAACTCTGAAAGCTGGCTTTGCTGAATAGAGGTATGAATTCAAGATTTTCCAATAGCTATCAGCCCGCTTGAGGGTGAGTTTTGTAACTTCAAGCGAAAAGTTGATTCATACCGTGAATCAGCAAAGCCCAAAGTTTTATCATAGCTTAGTCGGCTGCAAGTGCTGTGTGCGATCGAGAGTAGTGCTAAAAATCTCACTAAATCTAACTATCTGCACGCTTATAATTCATCACCAAATCCAACCGCGATAAAGAACTTGTCGCTGATTCCCGCACATAAGAATCCACGGCTTCATCATTCGCAAATGTGGTCAGAACTTCTACACAACGTCGATCGCCCACAGAAGCAAGAGCATTCACGATCGCCACCTGTACCGCCACATTATCCGTTGTATTCAGCGACTCCACCAAAATCTCAAAAGCAGAGGAACCCATCTGCCCCAAGGCCATCACAGAAGCAATATTAACCACAGGATTCGGATCGTCGATCGCCTTTTTTAATCCCTGCAAGCCCGCTTCAGGAAACGGCAAATCTGGATAATTAATCGCAATTTGTGCCAATACCTTCGCCGCACTCCCTCGCACAGTCACATTATCACTGTTTAACAATGCGTCCACCACCGATGGCACGGCATCTTCACCAATCACGCCCAAGGCTTTTACGGCCGCCCGACGATAGGTGACATCTTCTTCATCTAAAATGCCCACGAGTCGAGAAATTGTATTTTCATCGCGGGAATCGGCAATTTCAAACATTGCCCGCTCGCGCAGATGAGGGTTCGGGTGTTTTAGTTGTTCAAATAAAGCATCTGTTGTCATGGTTTTTGGGGTTTTAGGTATTGTATTTTAAGCTTAATTAAGATATTACATTGCTCAGGTAGGGACACTGCACTGCCGTGTCCGGTAGCTGTAGGGACGCGGCAGTGCCTCCCTACAGCTATAATTCGGATGTTACAGAAGTATAAGCATCTACTTTAGCTCGAACCAACCAATCTTGATCGGCTGCGGCAACTTCATAACCGCTGACATCACCAAGTTTTTCTAGTGCCATTAATGCAGCATACTTCAAATCCCAGATTTTAGTTTCTAGACAGGCTTTCAATTCTGGAATAGCACGTTGTTCTCCCAGTTCCCCCAGGGCGATCGCCGCCGCTGCACGGGATTTCTGAAACTGGGGTTGGGGGTGATGCAAAGCTTCCAATAACAAATCGTAGGCTGGAGAATGTTTTAACCAACCAAACAATTTTACCACATGAAAATGCGCTCCATAGTCATTATTTGCTTCTTCAGCAAAGGTAGCAAACAGGGCCGCTGGTGCCTCCTCTGAGTAATTTTCAAGTATCGTTTTAGCTGCTAAATAGCAACGTCCAAAATCTGTTTCGTATAATTGGCGAATCAAAAACGCTAATTCGGGTAATTTTTCATAACTATGAACTAGATCTAAATCTGCTGGATAATCTCTTAATGTTTGTTCCAAATGAGGTTTAATGGTAGCAAAAGTCAGGAAGTTGTCAGCAATTCCTGCTTCTGCTAACATCCTAATTCCTCTGAGCCGAAAGACTAAAGATACCGGACATCTGGCAATATTTGGAATTGCATCGTAGTAACGCGCATCTATCAAATCCTGAATAGATAATCTGCGCCCAAGGACATTTTTGTGTTGCAACATCGCGACAACTTTTCCCATTTGAGAAAAGTCTCTGGTTAAGCGACAAATTGCGGCGATCGCAGCACTAGCAGTCGGCGGGTCAGTATCATCGACAAATCTGCGAATTCTGGCTACGGCTGGTTGATAATCTAATTTAGTTAGGGTGTGGATAATTACCCGGTAGGTTTGTCCCGGTTTGTCCAGCAATTGAGCAACTTCTGCTAAAATATCGGGATCTTGAGTGCCTATTTCGCCGATCGCCCAAACTGCATTTTCCACCGTGTAGCAGTCATCATCGGCCAGACAGGTGCGAATTACCGGCAATGCTTGCACAGCTTGCAGTCTTCCTAATGTTTCCACCGATTTGCGGCGCACAATCCGGTTTTCCAGCACCGGATCGGTTTGTTGTACTGCTCGCATCAGTGCTGCGATCGATCGATCTGTTGAGAAATTGATCAAGTGGGAAGCCGCTATGTAGCGGGAATCCTCTTCGCCGATTTCAGCTTGGGGCGTATCTAAAAGTGCGATCGCCTGGTCTTCCGTTAAATTAAAAAAACTAAAAAACCGTTTATCCATAAAATTAGCAGTCTGCAATAACTATAATATGATATGCCTATTAAAATACAATAACAAGCCTAGGAATTCTTTACCCTTACCTCACCAAAATTGGTAAAGCAATGAGCCAAGAGTTCCTAGACTTGTCGGGGTATCAACTACCCACTTGCGACATTACAAACCTGCCAATTAATTAGGACAGGGAGTTGATCGCGTAGTCGAGGAGAGCATTGTACTCAGTCAAAGCTTGAGCGGACATATCGCGAGGAGCGCAACCGCGATTGCGAGCAAAGCTTAATGCTTCAACGTAAGGAGCAGTAGGCAAGCCCAAAGCGCGATAAACTTCGCGTTGACCAGCAATACCCCATTCGTCCAGAGGACCTGTGCCACCAACAACTAAGCAGTATTGAACCAAGCGCAGATAGTGCTTGATGTCACGATGGCATTTTGCTTTGAAAGTATCGGTGGAGTTAGCTTGACCGGATTCGTTCAAGTAAGGATACTTTTTGATGCAAGCATCATAAGCTTCTTTAGCAACTGCGTCGAGGTTGTTGCCTAGTTTTTCTGCAGCTTCTAAACGAGCAGCAGAGCGTTGGATAGAACCTTGAACTGATTCTAAATCTGAGGTGCTAGGGAAGCGGCCTGCTGCATCAGCAGAGGCAATAGCTGTGGTGAGAACTGATTTCATTTCCTAAAACTCCTAAAGTGATTTTGATGACAGTGAGCGTAGTTTCAATTTTGCTGAGCCAATTGCGATTAGCAATGGACTAGCTCAGTGCAGAAATGATGCGATCGAAGTAGCTGGAAGCTTCAGCAACGAGGCTAGCACAACGATCTTCTACTACAGGACTGCCCATTTTGCGGAGCTTAGCACCAGCAAATTTTTCGCTGGGATTGTCTTGGATGTGAGCAGCGGCTTGAGCCTTCATGATTTGAACGGCACGCACGGTGGAGGTGGTGGGCACGCCCAAAGCTGCGTAGGTTTCTTTCAAACCATTCAAGCAACGGTCATCAAGAACAGAAGCATCACCAGCCAACAAAGCGTAGGTTACATAGCGCAAAATGATTTCTGCATCGCGCAAGCAAGCAGCCATGCGGCGGTTAGGATAGCAGTTACCACCAGCTTGAATCAAGCCTTGGTTTTCGCAGATCATACCGGCAACAGCATCAGAAACCATGCAGCTAGCATTGCTGGCGATCGCGTTTACAGCATCCAAGCGTCGGTTGCCGTTGGCAACGAAAGCTCTCAGGGCACTAATATCACCGACGGTGGAGGTGCTGGCATCGGCTGCAACTACAGCTCTTGAAAAAGCGTCAAGCATTGAGTTCTCCTTAACTTAGAAAAATTATTTCTGATCTTAGTTGGTCAACTTGGTGACTAACTTAATGGTTTTGAATATATCTCTGGGGTGTTGCCTCTGTCTCATTCCTGAGAAACAAAGTAACAATTTGTTACTTTTGTGGCTAAAAGCACTTTTTTTTCGTGAACAGGGGCGCAAAAAGTGGAGTTCTGAAGACAAGAATATTTTGGCTCTTGCCCCTGTACAATATTTTCCATGAACCATATTAAGCAGTTTGTTGAAAATTCTCTAGGACGGTGGCGATCCCAGCGCAGCGCCCATCATTTGACTTTCAGACACTTTGAAGCTGTGCAGTCTGTCATTGATATCGTTGCTATCTCACCGGGCGATCGGGCAGTAATGGAACTCTGTCAATTGTATAATGTTGACCCATCCCAAGCAGTAATGCCTTTTCAAATGAGTTGGGAGGGTGAGTCAGATTGGGATGAAAATTCTGAGGTTAAGGGGAGTTGTATTCTAGTACCGATCCCCGATCCAAATATACCTAATCGGGGTAAGTTATTACGAGATCAAGGTTATGCTGAAACTATTGCCGCAGCAGGTGACTATCACATCACAGAGGATGGAACTTTTGTGCTGTTGACTAGCTACGAACACGCCGCAGCGGAAGAAAAAATCTGGTTTGCTAATCCTAATTTACGGTTTCGTGTTTCCCTAATTAAAACCAGTGGAGGAAGTGGGGTAGTAACGGCGTCATTTTCCTCAGAGATTCGTTCGCTTTCAGGGAATTAGTTAATTGCTAATTGCTATCAATCAACTTTCTTCTACCTTCTTCTTAGCTTATGAATTCAGTTAAAAGCAATGATTTAATCACTTTAGCTCAATGGATGGCTGGGGATTTTAGTAACTCTCAACAATCCTTTAATAACCCACAACAATTTGCCCATATTCGGATATTTTTTCGTCCCTTACCCTTTGAATTCTTCAATGCGATTGGCTTTTACTCTGAACAAGTTTACGATCACGATCTGTGGACTCCCTATCGTCAGGGAGTTCATCGCTTAATTGACCAGGGAGATCAGATTTATATTGAAAATTATAGCCTTCAAGACCCCATACAGTACGCCGGAGCCGCACGAGAGTTAAGCATTCTCAAAACTATTAAACCAGATAGTCTGCAACGACGCTATCACTGTTCCATGATTTTTAAACGAGACGGCGAAATGTTTCGAGGCCGTGTGGAACCTGGAAACCTTTGTCTCATCGAAAAAAGAGGTTGTTCCACCTACCTAGTCAGTGATGTCGAGATTACAGAAACAACTTGGAGTAGCCTCGATCAAGGTCTCGACGTAAATACCCATCAACAGGTTTGGGGATCGGCTTTTGGCTCTCTACAGTTTGAAAAGCGTCAAAGTTTTGCCACTGAGTTACCTCACATCTTATAACTTATCGGCTTAATAATTTCAAGTCACATTCACCATATATTACATTTTTTTATTTTGTACTACAGAATAAATATTGCAATAAAAGACTCCGAACCCAGATTTCAACCTCTTTGTGTAGTACAAATAAGCTCCCCCGATCGGATTTTATGTTAAGTTATGTAAAGTTTTTTAATATAACGTCTAAGTATGGTAGTTTCTCATGTAATACAATCGTGGAGATTTTTTAAATGGTTTTTGGACCTGCATCTCGACTTGGAGTCAGTTTATTTGAAGAAACACCTCGTTTAGAACTAATTCCAGGACGTTCACAAGAAGAAGTAGAAACCATTATTAATGCCGTTTATCGGCAAGTTTTGGGTAATGCTTACGTCATGGAAAGTGAACGAGCGACGATTCCTGAATCCCAATTCAAAAGTGGTGAATTCAGTGTGCGCGAATTTGTCCGCGCTCTGGCAAAATCAGACGCTTACCGCTCTCGCTTTTTTGATACTTGTCCTCGCTATCGGTTTATTGAACTCAATTTCAAACATCTTCTAGGTCGGGCTCCTGATGGCTTAGAAGAAATGAGGGCACATAGCACCATTCTAGATACTGAAGGCTTCGAGGCAGAAATTGATTCTTACCTCGACAGTGATGAATACCAAAATGCCTACGGGGAAAATATCGTTCCCTATTTCCGAGGCTACAAAACCCAGCCAGGACAAAATATGGTTGGGTTTACTCATATGTTTGCTCTCTTGCGCGGAGCTTCCAGTAGCGACCTCAAGGGCAGTCTTTCTGGAAAAACCCCTGTTCTGAATAAATTCGTGATTCAGCAAACCCCCCTACCCATAGTTCCCCCTTCAGGTGGTGCAGTTGGAGATGGTTGGGCGTTCCAAGAGTCTGGTATCAATTCACGTACTCGTGCTGGATTAGGCGCCTCAGCAGAAGGCAAAGTTTATCGCATTACTGTGACTGGATATCGTTCTTCAGCAACGACTGTGATGAACCGAGTTTCTAAATTTCGCTCTAGCAATCAAGCCTATCTCGTACCATTTGATAGGCTCTCGCAAGAATATCAACGCATCCACAAACAAGGCGGCGTAATTTCCAGCATCACTGCTGTCAACTAACAACCGCTCAAACTTCTGCCTTAACGACTTGGGGAATTATCTCCCTGAGCGTGTCTTTTGCAATCCCTAATTCTCTGTTTTGAAGCGTTATTTATTCTTAGGAGAAACTCAATGAGTGTCGTTTTAGATGCGCCAGTAGAACTTTGGCCTACCAGCAGCTCCGATGATAAACAGGCAATAATTCGCGCTGTTTACAAGCAAGTATTGGGCAATCCCCATGTCATGGAAAGTGAACGCCTGACGATTGCAGAATCCAAGTTGTGCGATGGCACGATAACGGTACGAGAATTTGTCCGCGCTGTGGCTAAATCTGACTTTTATCGCAGTCGGTATTTTGAATCCTGCGCTCCTTACCGCTTTGTCGAGCTAAACTTCAAACATTTGTTGGGTCGCGCTCCTCTAGCTCAAGAGGAACTTTCTGAGCATATTTGTCGGTGTACGCAAGAAGGCTACGAGGCAGAAATTGATTCTTATCTCGATAGTCCAGAATATCAGGAAAAATTTGGCGAGAATACAGTCCCTTATTATCAAGGGGCAAAAAGTCAAGTCGGACAAAAGCAAGTCGGCTACAATCGCACCCTTTCCCTGTATCAAGGTTATGCAGGAGTTGATAGTGCTTTTACCGCTTCTCGCTTAGTAGATTTTGTGGCTGGTAATAGCGGTAACAAGATTACTTTACCAACAACAGGCGGTCGGATCAGTGCTTACAAAGATGCCACCGAAAAGACTTTCAAGATTTTAGTCAAAGGGTCTAAATTTGATAGTCCTCGCCGACTAAGTAACACTGAATATCTTGTATCCGGTGGGAATATGACTCCGCAAATTCAGCGCATTCATCGTGCAGGTGGCAAAATTGTCAGCATCACAGAAGTTGCTTGAGGTATAGAGTGATTAGCGGGTAGAGAAGTGGTAAAAAATTACTTCTCTATCCCTCTCTGAAACAAGCGCGATTTTTATCTTATCACCCTCGCAATTATGAAAGCGATAACGATAGAAACAGATAGTTTTTCTCTGCCTAAACAACAGATGTGTTCGCCTCTGTAAAGCTATTTCAGCCAACAGTAACTTTTTTTACACTCTCAATCAAACTTTAATTAACGTTAGAACAAAAAATGTTCAGTTTAACAGCCACTTTCGTCAGTGACCCAGTAGAACTGCGATCCAATGCAACGGAAGACGATTTACAAGTCGTTATTCGTGCTGCTTAGCGACAGGTGTTAGGAAATGCTCACCTGATGGAAAGTCAGCGTCTCACCAGTGCTGAATCTTTGCAGTGCTGAATCGTTGCTTCGCAATGGTGATATTACGGTGCGTGAATTGGTCAGACAAGTGGCAAAACCAGACCTGTATCAGTCTCTATTTTTTAACACCAATGCTGCCTATCGATTCATCGAGTTAAACAGCAAGCATTTACTTGTCGTGATCCTTTAGAACATACGGAGATTTCTGATCGCGTCCAAATTTGTAACGGTCAAGGCTATGAAGCCGAAATCGATTCTTATATCGATAGTGACGAGTATACCCAGAACTTTGGCGAGAATATTGTGCCTTATCCTCGGAGCATTAGTAGCCAAACTGGTATCAAAAATGCCGGGTTTAATCGGATGCTTTCTTTGCTGGCAGGAGCAGCTACTAGCGATAGCAGTAATCAAGCTCAATTAATTGCTACGGTTGCGAGCAATCTGCCTCAGAAAATCAAACTTTCTAGCGTTGGTACCAGTGGAGCCTCTAGCACAACTGGTAAACGTTTTCGGATTAGTGCTGCTAAGTCTGGTGGTGCTAAGGTCAGAGTGAGCAAGATTCAGCTATGAAGTCAGCTATGCTCAAATGTCTAAGCAAATTAAAAATATTCATAAAATGGGAGGCAAAATTCTCAGTATTACTGAAGTGGGCTAAATCGACTTAGACTTCACCTTTGTATTCGTTGGAGTTTGGTATCTCCTGCTTTCTCTACAGCGAGTTTATTATTCGCTCTTTTTCTTCTATGTAACACTTGAAAATAAAAATAAATCACTCAGTTTTCAAGCTGAGGAGCTCAAAGATGCTACCCCCACTAGCTTGTAAAAAAATTCAGGCTTGGATCAGAAGTCGTCACCTAATTTTTTCCGGTCAATTGCTAGTTTTTGAAACTTTAGACTATCCAGCCGTTGAGCGATTTGAGGAATGTGTTAACAGTCTAGGAGGTTGCTTAATTTCTGTTGAACCAGCCAAACGACTTTGGATGGGAAACCATCGACAAGTGATTCTCTATCAGGCTAAAGCCAGTTTGCATACACCTCATCATGAACTGCGACAATATTGGTTCAAGTACGGCTGTTTTCAGACTCGATTCGATCAAAGAGCTTAGCTATAACAACCGCCAAGGTTATTAATTATTAAAATATCATTGGTTATTTGCATAATTATGAACTTTTTGGTTAAAATAGAGAAAAATTATACTTTGTTGTAGTTATGGATCTTCATGAAATCGAAACGTCTCTGAACAATCCTGATTTTCAGTATCGACTCAAGGCAGTCGCGGCTCTCAAGGATTATCAAGCAGAGATTGCCGTTCCCTTGCTTAAGGGCAAACTCGACGATCCGGAATTCTTAGTACGTTCCTTTGTCAGCAGGGCGTTTGGGACACAACAAACCGCTGAATCTTTCGCCGCATTGCTCCAAATCATGAAATTTGATAATACGCCGAATGTGCGAGCTGAGGCTGCTAATTCTCTGTCGCTGTTTGGTCGATGTGCTGCATCTCATTTAGTCTCGACTTTTTTTCAGGATGACCACTGGTTGGTTCGTCGTAGTATTCTGGCGGTTTTGGTTGATATGGAGTGCGAAAACGAACTCTTTGAGGTCTGTATGGAAGCTTTAGCTGGCGAAGATATGACCACCCAGGAAGCGGCTGTGGATGCACTTGGTACATTAGCCGGAACTAATCAGGAACAGCCTGCACTTTCTCAGTTATTAATGCTGGCTAATTCTGAGTATGAACGTATGCGTCAGCACGTCGCATCTGCTTTACAGCATTTTGATGCTCCGCAGGCTAAGGAAATTTTAGGTCAACTTCGTCAAGACTCAAATCATCGAGTTGTGGCTACTGCTTTAGAAAATCTGCTTTAGACAATAAATAGTAAGGAATCTGATACTGTGAGAGTTGATTAAGCTTGACTAAAAGTTTTTAACTCACTGATTAAATGGTCAAAAGAGAGACTCAATAAATCCCGGTCTTCAGAATTAAATTGCTGCAAGCTAACTTCTTTCAACTGTTCTAGTCCACAGAGCATCGCCGAAACAGGAACCCGCAATTCTTGATAGAGTAGCTCCATGTTTTTGAGCCCTTCTTGGCTAGTAAATTGAGGACTGTCGCCTGCAATTCCATAGGTGATACAGCGTAGGAACTGCCAAAAATCTCGCCAACAGGCTTCAGCACGTTCGGGAGGATAAAGGTCATTGCCAGGTTCAGCTATATCTGGAAAGTCCGCTAATACTTTTTTCCTCGCATCAGCCACAATATTAGGAGCTTGCTCTCGCAATAATCTTGCTTTTTCTAGCATTAAAGAGAGATGAGGATAAAGATTTTTAATGCGTTCTAACTCCTCATCTGTGAGATATCTACTTTGATTGTCAGCATCTTGAAAAATGGCAATTACTTCATCTGAGTATAAGTTTTTCCAAGTAGCAAAGCTGACAATTCTTGCTTGGGGAATTAATTGCTTGGCTCTTTCACTTAATTGCATATTTATTAAATTACACTAACTTAATTTACTAGGATAGACTAAAATTATGAGCGAGTTGGTTAAGATTTATTACAAAGCGAGCCGTTTAATGATGGTTGGTACGGGGTTTTTCTGAGAATCCTGAGCACACAACTGATTTGTGTAACGAAATATTACTTTGTTTGTCAAATACAGAGACAAGATTTAAGGTAATCTCGTATGATCTTGTTTTGAGGGAAAGAAAGATTGAAGGAGCTAGATTTTAATCTATGTTTAAGCCGTTTCAGGAATTCTTAGAAAAAGAACTGTTTGGACGTTTTGCTCTAGAGAGTCGTCCTATTCCCTCTGGGTTGGAATCGGTGGTGAGTGAAAGAGGCAAAAATCCCGCCACGATTCAAAGTTGGTGCTATCAATGTCCCGAATTGCGAAAGATTCGTTACACCTACATTGATGCTGGAGAAACGGCACAAATTTTCAATAGTGTCATTTATCCGAATTATAATTACGACCTGCCTTTGCTAGGAATTGATTTTTTAGCCTTCGGACAGAAGAAAATCTTGGTCGTCTTAGATTTTCAACCTTTATTCCGCGATCGAGCCTATATAGACAAATATATCGGGCCCATGAGCGCACTTAAGGAGAAATACAAAGATTTAACGCAAGACTTAGAAATGAAGTTTTACGATGCGAACCAGTATTTTTCTAAGAACTTGCTATTTGCTAAAACTGATGCAGAAACAGTTGTAACTCGTTTGTTTCCCGCCTATCAAGAATATGTCCAGTTGTATTGGCAAATGCTAGAGCAAGCCTCCCCACTTAACAGTCCAGAAGAGATGCAGCGAATTCTGAAGGCACAGAAAGATTACGATCAGTATAGTGCGGAACGCGATCCAGCATCAGGGCTATTCGGCAGCTATTTTGGGCATGAATGGTCAGAGCGATTTCTGTACGAATTTTTGTTTGAAGATGCTGTTCCCTTAGCAGTTCCAGCGGGAGTAAGATAAGTTAAAAATGACTCTTTATCAGCCTTTTTTAGATTACGCTCTCCCAGTTTTAAAAGCACGACTTGACTTGGCGCCCTATCCCATTCCTGCAGGTTTTGAGCGCAAGGAAGCGATAACTGGGAAGGGAAAAAAAGAGCAGTTGGTGGTGACGACAAGTCATGCTTTTAAGTCCTCAAAATTACGCCAAATTCGGGCAGCTCATGTTGAAGGTGGTGATGCTCTCCAGGTACTTAATTTTGTGATTTTTCCCCAGTTAAATTATGACTTGCCCTTTTTTGGGGCGGACTTAGTAACCTTGCCGGGGGGACATTTAATTGCTTTGGATATGCAGCCTCTTTTTCACGATGTTGCTTATCAGAAGAAATACTCAGAGCCAATGTTGCCGATTTTTAACAACTATCAAAAGGAGTTGCCTTGGGGAGGAGATTTTCCTGACGAGGCAAAACCTTTCTTTTCACCTGCTTTTCTTTGGACTCGTCCGAAGGAAACAGAGGCTGTGCAAACTAAGGTCTTTGAAGCTTTTAAGGATTATCTTCAAGCTTATCTCGATTTGGTGGAGCAAGCCCAACCTGTCACAGATAGTCAGCGACTTGGAGAGATTCTTGAGGCACAGCGACGTTATATTAATTATCGTGCTGCCAAAGATCCCGCTAGAGGAATGTTTACGCGGTTCTATGGTGAGGAGTGGACTGAGGAATATATTCACGGTTTTCTGTTCGATTTAGAACGCCACATTCCAGAAGTTCAACAATCAGTCTAAATTTATCCTGCCTGAGAGCGAAGACTCTGAGCTGTATTGTTACGAGTAAAAGCATTCCAAGTTCCTAATTCTTTGCGATCGCGACTACAAAGCATGGCTTTCATCTCTTGGGTTAGTCCTTGTGCTAGGGTAAAATCAGCGCCAGCAATACTATTTAATTGCTCTAAATTGGCCCCGGTTAAGTCCGCTCCTCGTAAATCCGCTCCTTGTAATTCGACTCCAATCAAGATAGCATTTCGTAAATAAGCACCAGTCAGAAAGGCATTCTTAAGACTTGCCCCACTTAAGGCTGCTCCCTCTAAATTGGCCCCAGTTAAATCGGCTCCACTGAGATAAGCACCTCGCAGATTGCAGCCGTGTAAATCTGCTCCTCTGAGGTAAGCTGTATTTAGAAAAGCTCCACTGAGATTGGCTTGGGGACCAATTGCTCCTGAATTTTTGTAATTAAATCCTTCTGGCCAAAGGGTATGAGCATCATATTGAGCTAATTTTAATTTAGCCTCTTGTAGCTGGGCATCGACTAAATTACAGCCCTGTAACTGTGCACGAAAAAGATAGCTTTCTTGTAAATTCGCTCCACTCAAATTAGCATCTCTGAGATTTGCCCTTCGTAAATCAACCCCTTGGAGATTTGCCCCTTGCAAATTGGTTTGACTAAGGTTTGCCCCAATCAAGTTTGAGCCACTGAAATCAATACCAACTAAATCCATCTGGCTGAGGTTTATTCCCGCAAGGTTGCTTTGAGCTAGACTTTTCCCTTGCTGAATGGTTGCCAAGATTTCTGTTGCAGAAAGGGGTTCGGAGAGGAAAGATGAGTGTTGACGAGGTGACATTATGTTTTTCTGAAAATTTATTGATCGAGTTGCTCAAAATTGTCCCGTGTCATTTATCCTAGAATTTGAAGGATTCCAGGCTGACGTTTGTTTATTTTTCTTAACCAAAATCAGCTCTGATTCCCAGTTCGGCTAAGCTCAGGTCAAAGCCTAAATCCCCGTTTTTCAATGAGATTTGTCTCAATCCCTCTGATTCCTCTCGTTAAGTTGACACAGAAATGCTGCTAACACCACCTATGACTATGATGGATTTCTTTCGCAAGAGTGAGGGCGTTTGGTTTACTCAGCGAACAGTCCATAATTTTGATACTGCTGCGGCTGATGAGTCGGGAGAATCCAATGTCATCATTGAAGTTTTGTCAATAGATGATCCCAGACTTTTAGATGTTTGTCAACAGCAGAATGTCGATCCCGCTTTAGTTAGTGGGGGATGCAGTTTTATGTGGCAGGACAATTTAGATGATACAGTTCCGAACCAAAACTATGCTGCTATTCTTTTAGATGTGCCTAATCCTACTAATCCGAGAACAGGCAAGTTTCTGCGAAATCGAGGCTATGTTGAAGGTATCCCGGTCATCGGTGTTTACCATTTTGCGGATGATGGGGTATTGACTATTGAGACGGAATATGAGACTAATCAAGGACAGGAACGCTGTTGGTTTATTAACGATCATTTTCGGGTACGGGTGATGACTGTGCAGATGATAAATGGGGTTAAACAAATGGCATACTGTTCTGAGCGTCGTTGTGTTTCTCACTCTGATGTAGAAGAGATGATTGAACACAATCGCTTGAGATTTTCTGGGGTGGGTGTGCTGTCACCTTAAAACACAAATATCCAGTCTAGTGCCGGAGTTACACACACAGTCAAAATATCCCGGTGATTGAAATTGCGGTAACATAAACAAAAAATATCCAGACGACTGCAATCGCATATACACACAAGGTTCGCCTACGCGGACTAATTATTAAACTCTCAAAGCTATGTCTGAAAACGAAGAATTGAATCCATCGGATAATGAGGAAACTGTTGCCACTTCACCAGAGAGTAATGTTGAAGAATTGACCGAAGTAATTGCTGAATTTGAGGAATATCGGGAACGTTTGGTTAATGAAACGATGACGGCGGCACAAAAGGCAAAATTACCTCCGAAGGCGGCGATGGCTAAAATTGAGCCGGAACTTGCTAAAATTGATGCGGGACTGGAGAATCTTCGCGCTCAATTGGCGGCTCTGACTACTAATAATTAGGTGATAATTATGGTCAATTCTAATGCTCAAGCTGAGGTCGATCCAATTCTATTGGCTCACGCTGAAACAGATGCTTTTCTTCGGGAAGTTACTGAACAAATAGATTTAGATACTTTCGATGCTAATGATTCCAATCAGTTGAAGCGGTTGGTTGAATGTTTGGGCGATACGCGGGGAATGACTCGACTGCGTTTCGCGGAAACTTTGGCTGAAATTGGCGAAGGGGCGACTCCTTTTTTGTTGGATGGTTTGGCAAATCATGTTAATCCGGTTGTGCGGCGTGCTGCTGCTAAAACTCTGACTTTGATTGCCGATCCGAGTGCGGTTCCTCATTTAATTCATGCTTTGTTGAACGATGAGGATACGGTGGTTAAGGGTTCATCAATTGGGGCATTGGCGAGGATTGGGGAGCCGTCTGTGCAGGCTTTGTTGGATATTTTAGGGTCAACTGATCTGCCAGAGAGTACGATCGGTCATGCGGCTTGGGCGTTGGCTTTTATTGGGGCGGGGGCGAAGGAGTATTTGTATCAGGCGATCGCGTCTGATTCGCCTGTGGTGCGCGGTGCGGTGGTGGGTGCGATCGCCAAGGTTGCACAGGAAGAACCGAAGGATGAATTATTCGAGATTTTGGTTAAGTCTCTGACGGATGTTGATGTTGATGTGCGTTGTGAGGCGGCGGCTGCTTTAGGAAACCTGGCTTATAAACCTGCAATTCCTAATCTGATTGAGTTGCTGGATCGTGGTGATGGGGAAACTCGTAGGGCGGCGGCTTTGTCTTTGATGAAAGTGGGCGATCGGGCTGCGATTGAACCGCTACAAGCTGCTTTGGGAAAGGAGTCAGAAGCGGCGATTCAAGGTGTGATTAAGTTGGCAATTTCTCAAATTAAGTAACTAAAAGTATGACTAAATCGGGTACAGGGCGGATGTTGCTTTCTCATAATTTTGATATGCCGGAGGGTGTTTTTCCCATCTTAAGTAGGGAAGAATTTAGTCGGGTATTTGCTGAGGGTTTAAGTCAATATCCTGAGATTAAGTGTCGTCAATTAAATCATGCTCATTGGATGGTAGAAGTTTTATTTTCTACTGATGCTTTTTCTCCGCCTCAAGTAGGAGAATTCTGTGCTCAAGCTTTGGTGGATAAGCGGATGAGTCAGGGGAAAACTGATGATTCTTTTCCTGATATTTTGATTTTAGCGGGATTGAAGAAGACTCCTCCTTTGAGTAGCGATGCTGATACGTTGCAACCGGGAGAATGGGGGGTGGATGTGGTGGAAACTCAGTCTGCTGAGAGTTTTTTGATGGCGATGGGGTGGGAGGATAAAACGGCGGGGAAAAGTATTGAGGATGTTTTTAAGGTTGAAAGGAGAAAGGGGTAACGGGTGAGTTAACCTTTCTGTGAGTTTTTCTATTTTGCATTTAAGGGTAAAGTAGATGATCTGGATCTAGCCAAACAATATAAAAAGTCTCATTAATCAAGAAACCATGAACCCTACCATGTTCATTTGCAGAGAGGGAGAACTGATAAGGCGTATCAACTAATTGTTGTTCATTGGGCACACCAAACCCACTTTTTTCACTGGTCTCTTCCCACTTAATGGGATGACATCTGAGAGTGCTGCTACGATCCACTAAAAACTCTTGAGCTGTTAAGCTAGATAGGGCTTTTAACCGATCAAGTAGAGTCAGCCAGTAAATCCCTTCTTCTTTTATACAAGAAAATTTATTGTGATTGTCTTGATAGTATTTAAACGAAAAGCTGATACCTTGAGGTGGCTTCAGCTTTGGTGGTTTAATACCTGATGCACCCTTTTTGACAACATCAGTCTTCTTAATTTTCTTCGACACGAGATTTGTAATACTCCTTCATCCACTCCTGCTTAATCACTTCGTTGCAAGGTTCATCAGGTAGCCTATCCCCCCTTGCCAAATTCCAGGGGTCTTCAGCATGAGTCATTTGCTCTAATTCGTAAGCATCACAGGCAAAGTATTCTTTCGCAACCTCATCCAGAAAATTCTCAACGTTTTTATGTAATTTTGGATTAGCATCTTTCAAAATTGGCTGCCATCCAAACTTCTTGTACTCCTGATACAATTCTGGTATCACTGGTCCATGCACCCATGCTTCAAAATCCTCTTTAAAAAGGGGTGTATCATGGAGTGCAAGATGCCAAGCCTGAGCATAGTAAACAAGCTTTTGCAGCTTGAGATTACTCAGGAAAGAACCTCTTTCATTTGCAAACCAAATGAAGTAATCTGCTACGTTAAAACAAGATAAGAAAATGTTCTGCTGAGTGCATTCCATAATTTGATCTGCATCGCTAAAACAAACAAAATCTGGTGGTTCTTCAATTAAAGTAGCGGATGGAATAACTTTTTGGACATCCTTAATCGCACTACAAATAGCTTCGTTACGTGATGATGCCTCACGGATAAAATTTAGTGCGATGTATCCTTTATTTCCAACTCCAATTAAGGCATCATCACAGCCACCTTCATATAGCTTCTCAATAAAATCACCAGGGTCTGCTTGGGGATCTTCGAGATTAAACGTCAAAGTAAAATCATGCTCGTTCATCTTTTATTTCTCCTCTAGGCAAGGATCATTCACATTGTTGTGCTTTGTGCAGTTATCGACTATTCGACGAATCTGTTTCCCATGATTTCCTGAGTTTTTTGGCGTACTCCAAATACTAGATATACAAAAAATTCCATTTCTACACTCTTTATCGTTATAAGGGCATTTTATTTTTCCCCAAGCATGAGAACCACCAATATCAACGTGCCATCCATTTTTTTCAGCGTACCTTAAAGCATCCTCAACTTCTGGCTTTGGGTGAGTTTTTCTTGCCATCACAATTTTTGTTTACATACAAGTTAGCTTTTAAATAATTAAGAAGTTAAGAGGAAGTTAAGAGAGTAGAGAGTAAACGGTTGTTTTTAGCTCTAGTTTCAACAACTATAGCACAATTTTGATCGATTGTCAATTTTCATTCTGGGCGAGCGCCTCTCCATTATGAATACTCAACAACGCCGCCAATCTCTTATGCTTACTAAGTGCGATCGCCAACAGATAATAATATTTTTACAAGCAAGTATTAAAAACAATAATTATACCGAAACTTTCCCCATCGTCAACTCCTTCTGCTTAACAGGAATACAAATCTCAAATTCCGTCCCTTTTTCAGGCGTGGAAAAACACCTAAGCGTCCCACCATGTTTTTCAGTAATAATCTGATAACTAATCGCCATTCCCATTCCGGTTCCCTTACCAACAGGCTTTGTTGTAAAAAATGGATTGAATATCTGTGTTTGAATTGATTCTGGAATTCCATTGCCATTATCGGCGATCGCAATTTTAACCCATTGCGAATCTACCACCGAGGTACAAATTGTAATACAACATGGGTGCTTCTCTATCGAGCAAGCTACCCGTTGAGTATTTATTTCTTCCAGTGCATCAATAGCGTTTGCCAAAATATTCATAAATACTTGGTTAAGTTGTCCGGCATAACACTCAACTAACGGTAAATCTCCATAGTCTCGAATGACTTTAATTTCTGGATGTTTTGGCCGCGCCTTGAGACGATGTTGCAAAATTAACAGCGTGCTATCAATTCCTTCATGGATATCAACTTTTTTAAATTCTGACTCATCCATCCGGGAAAAATTGCGGAGTGACAGCACAATCTGGCGAATGCGATCGGTTCCAATTCTCATTGAACTCAGAATTTTAGGTAAATCATCTTGCAAAAAATCTAGGTCAATATTTTCTGATTCTTTCTCAATTTCGCCAATAGGGTTTGGATAATGCTTTTGATATAGGTTTACCAAATTTAATAGACTGTCAGCATAATATTGTACATGAATTAGATTGCCATGAATGAAGCCGACCGGATTGTTAATTTCATGGGCTAATCCGGCAACTAATTGCCCCAAGGATGAAATTTTTTCTGTCTGAATCAGTTGGGTTTGCGTTCGTTTTAAATTCTCAATTGCCTGCTCAAGCTGCTGAGATTTGTCTCGTTCTCTGGCTTCACTATTGCGTAATGTGACTTCTATTTGTTTCCGTTGAGCTACTTCTGCTGTGAGTTGCTCGTGGATTTCCAATTGTCGAAATACTTCCTCAAATGTGCTTGCTAAAAATTGAATTTCGTTAGCGGGAATCGTCTTTGGAATAGGAAATATGCCAGTTTTTTTACTTTGAGAAACTGCTTGATTCAAGTCCCGCAAGGGTTGCAATACATTCTTCTGAAGGAGTATCCCCATGATTAACAAAATTGTGATGATGCCAACTAGCAATGACAAAGTTGAGGTAATGAAGGTTCTGTCGGCAGCTTGCTGCATTTGGTTGAGATCGAGTAGCGCGATCGCCACTCCCCGTCGTTGAGATGTGCCAAACAATGTACTGCTAAAAGGTAGAATTTGTGCGATCGCAGGCTTGTTGTCCACGACGATATCTTGCCCGACTTCAATGCCTGCGGTTGCCGCCCGATCGATCGCTGGCGCGAGTTGTGGATAGATCGAAGTATATGGCTGATTAGTCATATTCTGAGGACTGCGGGCGATGGCCATTCCAGATGGATTAACAATCGCAATTTCCAGCACACCGGGCATCGTGGCAAAATTTTGCACAACCCGTCGCAGAATGGTTTTATTCTCCAACTCTAGTAAGCCTTCTGTAGAAAACTCCAGAGATTGTGTAATTGATTGAGCCCGGTTATGAACTTGCGTTTCTAAGTCAGACTGCATCAGCCGATAGTTAAGTCCCAGAGTTGCCAGTCCAACTGTGGTAATCGACAACCCAACGCTAACCAGCAAGCGCTGCGATAAGCTATGGGAATGCAGGAATTTCGTCATAATTTCCATTCATTGATTGCGGTAGTTACGATCTCAGTGTTAATCTCCACATCCTGACGCGGTATCTTTCCGGCACGGGGGTCAGATTTTAATAGTTCAGCCATTTGAGCCATCGCCTCTGGCAACCTACCAGACAGAAACATCTTTTGCTGCATAGCAATATCACCCTTTGTCAGACCAGCGTAATCTTTAGCAAAAGCCTCACCCTTCTGTCCCAGGTTTTGAGCAACTTTTTGAAACACGACATTAGGCTTTGTTTCCACCGCACTCATAATATCAAACCAAGCCATAATAAATTTCTTCAATTCAGCTTTATTCGCGCGAGTAATAGTTGACCGAGAAACCAGCACATCAATGACCAAACTATCCACTTCCTGAGTGGTGTAAATGATATTACCCTTAATATTTTGAGCCGTTTCCCCTAGAAGAGGTTGCCAGATCACGGCTGCATCTAAACCTTTCTTCTGCATCAAATCAACCGCTGTTTCGTTGGAAACATCCTCAATCTTGACCTCTTCGGGTTTAATCTGGTGCAACTTCAGCGCTTCCAATAAAATCAGATGATTCACTGTTCCCAGTTTCGCTCCGACTCTTTTACCGCGAAGGTTTCCCACTGACTTGATTCCAGGTTGAGCAACAATGCCGTCAGCCCCGTGAGAAACATTTGTTACCATCACCACCGCAGGCTTGTCACTCCGCGAATCAGACTGAACCACATCCCATAAAGAGACAAAAGTCGCGTCAAGAGTACCCCGCAGCATGGCGCGAGTCGAATCTTGTTGATTCTCAAACCGAATGAGTTGCACGTCCAATCCGCGCTGTTTGAATAAGCCGGCTTCCTGAGCATAAAGTGCGATATCAAATCCCGCCCAACTGGTGATACCGACGCGCAGGGGAGCTAGTTGCTGTGGTGAAAGGCTACAAGCATTCACAATCAGGCTAACCGCCAGTGTCAAAATGCAGAGGACACTTAGCGATCGCCATTTCGTTAAGGTCAACCAACACCTACGCCATAATTGTCTAGTCCCGGTCTGAGCTTTGCCAGTCATCTATGCAGCCTCAATGCTCTTGTTCGTCGATGATAACAATAACTTTTCTGGATGTCATTCCATAAAAAAACGCCTAACACAAATGTAAAATATAACTATTCTCCTCGCTTATAAGTCATTACCAAATCCAACCCAAATCAAGAAATTGTCGCTGATTCCCGCACATAATAATCCAGGAATTCATCGGCTGGCAAATGTGGTTATAACTTCTACACAACGTCGAGCTTGCTATGCGAATCATTTCCTGGAGTTGAGGCGTTCGTGGCTCTGGCAGTTCCTGGACCACTGCAATCCACGGTTCATCCATATGGGAAAATTCTGTCCAAGATCGCGGTAACGATATTAGGCGGATGAGAATCCTTCCCAGCCTCAACGAATTTTCTCAAACCCCTTTTTTAAACTGGATTTGGGGGTTTTATTGTTATGTTTTTTGCCTATAAGAGCCCGCTCGCATAAAAACTTGCTCGGTGCGATCGCCTTTGACAAATATCGCACTCTTGGCATAACAATAAGGATAGAAATTAAGAGAGCGATCGCGCACCGAATTGAATGGCGATCCACTCACTGGTAATTTTGAAGTATTGGGTATTGAGTATTGCGATCGCTCTTCGGCGCGACTCGGTTCTGGGGCTTCCAGAAAACTTTGCAACGTCACACTTGCTTTTGGTCAGTCCACTTCACGAGATTGTTCAGCGGCTGTTGATAACTACACTTCTAGCGAGGGTGGTGTTCGCCTAGCATACCAGGCATGAATCAGAAGGGTTTGGAAGAACAATACAGGTGTATCAAAGCCGCTGGATGCAATTATTGATTCGACTTCAAGTGGCGGTAGCACAGCAGTATCTCGACCATAAGAAGCACGAAACTTTTCTATCTCCTCAGCAGGCACTTCGGAATACCTCAGCATTCGGAGCCAAACCTCGAAAAGGCTTTGGTACGCTGAAGTAGACATATCGGAAGCCAGATCCGCACTGACCAAATATCCGTTAGGGCAAAGTCGTGAAGCAATTTGACTAAAAAAGTTGCGCCGCTCATCTTGTTGCATAAAGAAGTGAGAAACCAGAAGGCAAGTCGCCGCATCGAAAGAGTGCGATGCGGGCAGTGAATCGAGATAGCCTTCGTGAAAAGTGCAACGTGACGCGATACCGCACTCTTGGGCGCGTTGGCGACAGAGGTCAAGCATCGGTGCCGCAGGCTCTACCGCAGTAAACTGCCACTGTGGAAATGTTTCGGCCAGATAAATCAATTCCAAGCCGGTTCCTGCGCCGACACAGAGAATTCGTGCATCTGCAGGAAGTTCGGAAAGTACCAGGCCAATCAGTAAATGAAGTGCGTCGCGCATCGGAGCCAATTTAGCGAATCTTTTGTCGTAGGAAGAAGCGCGTTCTCGATCGAAAACAATAGGTGACTCTTGATTTTGCATTCTGGAACGCCAATAAGCTTGCAATCTGTATTTTAATAGCTATCTGAATTGGATTTTAGCGCCTTGGTTCAAAACTTACTGGGTTGGGGTCAAACAAAAGTAATAAAAATCCTAAAAGCTCGATAAAAAAATAGAAAACCTCAAAACCCGTTTAATAATCGAGGTTTTGGGGTGTCCTCCCTCGCATCCGGTTTAAATTACAACTTGCGAGGGTGCGATTGCCTTTGACAAATATCGCACTCTTGGCATAACAATAAGGAGAGCAATTAAGAGAGCGATCGTACCGAATTGAAGAGCGATTTAAGGCTGGAGTCTCATCTTCCAACAGCATCTCCATCACTTCACGCAGGTTCGCTTGTAACTCGTCTGAAGTTTCTTCTTGAGAATGCGCTTTCTTAGAAACCGGGAACATAGCCTACATATAAAGCAGTGGCAGGGTCTTTTTCAACAACCGCAGTGAACGTTCTCAGGAAGTTAAACTCAAACAGCTTGATTTTTAAGCCAAACGCAACAGCTTTAATCATAGCAGATTTGTCACATCCACCATAATTTTTGATGACCAGCTTGATATTTGTGTTATACTTACGATGGCTAGATACTTGCATAAGATTGATTACCGCTGTTGATCCTGCGGCGGCAAATTTACAAGGAGTACCATATGTACTCACTGTTGTGTACCTTTTGACGCCGATCGCGGCGTGTGCTATTAGGTTGGAATACGTTTCGAGTATCTAGCTCTTTAATTTAGTCTTGATGAATTATGGGTACTACTTCCCTAAACCTTTCAGAAAAAGAACTGAAAGAAAATTTTTATCAATTAAAAACTCGTGAAGATATTGCAACATTTCTTGAAGTAAGTGATTACCAACTTAGGTATCATTTGTATATTTATCCTATTAGCAAAGCCTACACTACATTTGAAATTCCCAAAAAATCTGGAGGTTGCAGAGTAATCTCTACGCCCAAGACATCTCTTAAGATAATTCAACAAAAATTGAACCAAGTTTTCAGAAGCGTATATCAACCAAAGCCATCAACACATGGTTTTACTATTGGAAAAAGTATTGTAACAAACGCGAAACAGCATCTTAGACAAAAATATGTTTTGAATCTTGACCTGAAAGATTTTTTTCCGTCTATTAATTTTGGCAGGGTTCGTGGACTTCTGATGTCTCGTCCATACAGTTGTACTGAGGAAGTTGCAACAATCCTATCTCAGATCTGTTGCCATGAAAACCAGCTACCACAGGGTGCACCAACCTCACCCATCGTCTCGAACATGATTTGCGCGAAACTAGATTCTCAATTACAGCGATTAGCACAGAAATATCAATGTATTTATACTAGATATGCTGATGATATTACGTTTTCTACCTCAAGACCAAGATTTCCACCTCATTTAGCTTGGTTCTCTAGAGAATCTGAACAACTGAGTTTAGGTAATGAATTAAAAAATATTATTGAAGATAATGGATTTTTAGTCAATGAGTCAAAAGTTAGATTACAAAGTAGATATAAGCGTCAAGAAGTTACTGGAATTACAGTAAACGAAAAGCTAAATGTAAAACGTAAATATATTCGACAAGTTCGTGCTGTGCTTCATGCCTGGGAAAAATATGGTGTTGAGAATGCAGAAGCTGAGTTTTGGGAACGATTTGATGAAAAGCATCGCTTTGATACTATTCTCGATTGTTTTAGAAATATTATTAGAGGGAGAATTGAATTTATTGGTTCAGTTAGAGGGTTTGACGATCCAATTTACTTAAAATTTTTAAAATGGCTAAAAAAGCTTGCTCCTGACCTAGTAAGCGATGCAAAGCTGGATATTTACAATACTCAAAAGCTAGTTGTAGAGGGAAAGAATATCTTACGAACACCTATTATTTGGAGTGAAGGGAAAACGGATATAAAGCATCTAAAATCAGCTTTCAAATGGTTGAGTGATAATGGTATTACCTATGAATTCAAACTAGAGTATAAGGAAGACTTAGATGAACAGAAACAGGGCAGTAGTGAGCTACTTAAAATGTGTGAGCAGTTCTGTAAACACAAACATATTCAGCCTATAATTGCAATTTTTGACCGAGATGAACCTGAGCTGATAAAAAAAGCTCATGATGATGCTAAAGGATTCAAAGACTGGGGAAACGGAGTATATTCATTTGCAATACCAGTTCCTCGACATCGTTCAGATAGAGACGGAATATGCATAGAACTTTATTATAAAGACAACGAAATTAAGAGAGAAGATAAGGATGATCGAAGATTATTTTTAAGTACTGAATTCAGCGAAAAAAGTGGAAGACATCAAGAAGGTCTGATCTATCCTGATAGGAATAAAATCAAAGCTAACCAGCTAAAAATAATAAATAATAATGTTTTTGATACAAATGATAATAATGTGGCGCTTTCAAAGGATAAGTTTGCCACTTACATTTTTGAAGGTGTTGACGGTTTTAATGACTTTGATTTTGGAGAGTTTCAAGAGATATTTAGGGTTATTGAAAAGATATTAAAGCATTTCTCTGAATCGTGATATTTTTATCTATAGAAAACCCCTACAACCGATGTTTAAAGGAGTGTGGGGGTTTTCTTCCTAAATCTGGTTCAAATTACAACTTGCTCCGCTCGATCGCCGGTGCGCGCAAAGACACAGTTTTATCCGCAGCAGCCTTAGCCACAAGCGACGGCACAGAATCCCGCAATCTTGCAGTCAACTGTACAGTAGTCGCATCGTAAACCTGAGTCAGCATCTTGGGATACAAACCAATGCCAATAATTGGCACTAATAGAGCCGCAATAATAAACACTTCTCGCGGTTCCGCATCCACCAATTCTTCGTGTTCCGCCAATTCCTTATTTTCAGGTCCGTAGAAGATTTCGCGCAGCATCGACAGAAGATAAATCGGAGTCAAAATCACCCCGACAGCAGCTAGAAATACCACACAAACCTTAAACACAGGATTGTAAGCATCGCTGGTTGCAAAACCCACAAACACCATCAATTCTGCTACAAAACCGCTCATTCCCGGCAAAGCCAAGGAAGCCATAGAACAAGCAGTCCACATGGCAAAAACCTTACGCATTTTCTTGCCGACACCGCCCATTTCATCGAGCATGAGCGTGTGAGTACGATCGTAAGTGCATCCTACCATAAAGAACAAACTCGCCCCAATTAAACCGTGGGAAACCATTTGCAGCATTGCACCGCTAATTCCCAAATCGGTAAACGAAGCTATCCCAATCAGCACAAACCCCATGTGCGAAATCGAAGAATAAGCAATTTTCCGCTTCAAATTTCGCTGAGCAAAAGAAGTTAATGCCGCGTAAACAATATTTACCACACCCAAAATTACTAAAATCGGTGCGAAGGTAGCGTGAGCATCTGGGAGCATTCCCGCATTCATCCGCAGCAAAGCGTAGCCGCCCATTTTTAGCAGAATTCCTGCTAGCAACATATGGGCGGGTGCGGTTGCTTCGCCGTGAGCGTCAGGCAGCCAAGTGTGCAGCGGAAAAATTGGCAGTTTGACGCCGTAAGCTATTAAGAAACCTGTATACAGGATCAATTCTACATTCGGGGCGTAATCTTTAGCTGCGATCGCCCGCATATCGAAAGTCACCGTATCGCCGTAAAACGCCATCGTCAGCCCGCCAAGCAAAATAAACAGCGAACCGCCTGCGGTGTACAGGATAAACTTAGTTGCTGCGTAGAGGCGCTTTTTGCCGCCCCAGATGGACAAAATCAGGTAAATCGGGACTAATTCTAGTTCCCAAACCAGGAAAAACAGCAACATATCCTGCACGGCAAAAACTGCGATTTGGCCGCCGTACATTGTCAGCATCAAAAAGTAAAAAAGCTTCGGTTTAAATGTGACCGGCCAAGCAGCTAAAGTAGCCAGCGTAGTAATAAAACCAGTCAGCAGAATCAGCGGCATCGATAAACCGTCAGCACCCACCGACCAATTCAAATCGAGTTGCTGCACCCAAGTATAGCTTTCTATCAGTTGCAAATCTGGATTGCTGAAGTCGTACTGAGTGTAAAAAGCGTAAACAAGTAGGGCAAAATCGATTAAACCCACGATTAGGGCATACCACCGCACCGTCTTGCCATCCTTATCGGGAATTAAAGGAATCAGCAAGGACGCAGCAATGGGAAACAGAATTGTTGTTGTTAACCAGGGAAAGTTAGCTGTATCCATTGCGTTTTAAAATGATCCATCAGTTATTAGGTTTAAACACATTTTGGCAATTTTAGCCTAAATTTTATACTTTCTTTAGACGGAACATTTTTTTTTGCTATTATTTGGACAAATTATGCGATCGCAACAGTTAAGTTTAATGAAAGATTTATTTCTATAGCAATCCTCGCATCATTTGTGAATTTCTTACTCCCTCCCCTTGCCAAGGGGAGGGTTGGGGTGGGGTAAAAAATTTATGACTCCTGCAAGGATTGCTATATTTGCTAATTGTCAATTGTGATTTATTAACCTAATACCATTTTTTAAAATATCTACTAGTGGGGATACGGTCATGCCCAAAGCGTGTAAACTTAAGCCTAAAATCCTTGATAAATATTGCTTTTACCTGAGTCTATATGCTCCTACATCCCCCTTAAGAAGGGGGACTTTGAGAATATTCCTGTCCCCCCCTTAAGAAGGGGGGGTCGAACCCTAATCGTCAGAGAGCAGACCCGTACTAGGTTTGACATGGTTGTTGACACCATTTGGACAAGGCCGTGTCCCTACAGATTTAACCGACTCCAGAAACGATCGCAAAACCCAGAACTGCGACAAACACAATCAGGGCATAAAATTGAGCGCGACCGCTCTCAAAGTATTTCAAACCTTCGCCGCTAACCAGGGTGATAAGCCCGGTTAAGTTGACGACACCATCGACGACTCGCAAATCAACTTCCATGACTTGCCGCGCTAAACGGCGGCTGCCTTTGACAAAAAGAAAATCGTTGATATCGTCGAGATACCACTTGTTGAGGGAGAACTCGTAAAGCGGTTTGATTTTTTGGGCGATCGCACTTGGGTCTATTTTACGGCTCAAATACATCAGAGAAGCCAAAGTAATGCCCAGCAAAGCAATACCTACAGAGCTTCCGCCCATAATCAAAAATTCCGTCAAATTGAACTCAGCAGCGTGTTCCAAAACTTCTTCGAGAGATTCGCCCGGAGCGCGAACAAACTGCTCGAAATAATTGGCAAACGGCGTACCGAGAAAACCTATAAACACAGAAGGTACTGCCAGCAAGACTAACGGCAGAGCCATTGTCAGAGGAGATTCGTGAGGTAAATGGTCGTGCTCATCGTGACTGTCGCCAGTTGATGCCAATTCCTTAACGTTCATCGCTCCCGGGCCAAAAACAACACCGGGTTGCAGGAGTTGCCGCTTGATAGCGCTGTCATTGCCCCGGAATTCGCCCTCAAAGGTGCTGAAATACATCCGGAACATATAAAACGCGGTCATCCCGGCCGTCAACCAGCTAACAGCCCACAAAGCGGGATTTGCTGCGAAGGCGCTGGCGAGGATTTCGTCTTTTGACCAAAAACCAGCAAACGGCGGAATTCCGCAGATTGCCAAATTTCCGATTAAAAAGCAAGCAGAGGTAATCGGCATATATTTCCGCAAGCCGCCCATGACTCGCATATCTTGAGCGAGAGCGGGGTTGTGGCCTACAACTGCTTCCATACCGTGAATCACTGAACCTGAACACAGGAACAGCATTGCTTTGAAGTAAGCGTGTGTCATCAAGTGGAAAAGTCCGGCACTGTAAGCGCCGACGCCCATTGCCATCACCATGTAGCCGAGTTGGGAGATGGTGGAGTAGGCTAAGCCTTTTTTGATGTCATTTTGGGTAATCGCGATCGAAGCGCCCATAAATGCCGTAAAACAGCCGGTACAGGCGATCAAATTCATGACTGCCGGCAACCCTTCAAACACTGGGTACATCCGAGCGATCAGGAATACGCCGGCGGCTACCATTGTCGCGGCGTGGATTAAGGCCGAAATCGGTGTCGGGCCTTCCATTGCGTCTGGCAGCCAGACGTGGAGGGGGAATTGAGCGGATTTGGCTGCTGGCCCCAAAAATATGAGGACGCCGAAGATTGTCGCCAGAGTCGCGCTAAGGGCGCCGGATTCGACTAAGGAGTGCAGGCGTTCGCCCATCACGCTAAATTCAAAGCTGCCGGTGGCCCAGTAAATGCCGAGGATGCCCAGCAGCAGGCCGAAGTCGCCGACGCGGTTGGTGACAAAAGCTTTTTGGCAAGCGTCAGCAGCGGGTTTGCGATCGTACCAAAATCCGACTAGCAGGTACGAACACATACCTACGAGTTCCCAAAAAATGTAAATCTGAACGATGTTCGGGCTGACTACGAGACCTAACATCGAGGCGCTAAAGATGCTCAGGTAGGCGTAAAAGCGCACGTAACCGTCATCGTGAGCCATGTAGCCGTCGGTGTAAATCATCACCAAAAAGGCGACCGTGGTTACGATCGCCAGCATGACCGACGTTAGGGGGTCGATAATATAGCCCATATTCAGCGAGAAGTCGCCAGCAGAAGCCCACTGAATACTGCGGGTGTAGGGTGCGTGGCCCTGTAGTTGACTCCACAGCAATGCGAAGGAGAGTACCATTGACCCTCCGAGCGCGGAGACGATTAATATCGCATTCGCTTGTCGGAGCTTGTTGGTTGCCTGGTTAAAGGTGATTAAGCCTAGACCTACTAGCACTGCGCCTGCCAGCGGCAGGACAGGAATCAGCCAAGCATATTGATAAAGCAGTTCCATGACTGATAGGTAGTTTAAAGTTTCTACTAGATATTGACAAAACTGTAAACAATTGTGACACACGCCTGCGCCACTGGGCCAAAATACTTGATCCAATTCTTTAAGTATGGCTATACCTGAGTGCAATCGCCAGCGAGACGATCGCACTACTTTTTTCCTGGCGAGCGAGACTATCGCACCCTACTGCGAAAATTATTATTCCCGTGGCAAGGGAAACTATGTGATAAATCTCACAGTCCTGTGGGTTCAAGACTGCGAGATTTATTTTGGTGTCCGATGCTTGATGCACAAATGGGGAATGCCTTCTGCTTCCGACATAAAAGCCGAATGCCTTCTAAACAAGATCCTAATGCCTTGAGACCATTACCGCTTGGCTACTTCCTGAAGTTGCAGCCGTTGAGATGGGGAAGCTACGTGAGCCGCGAGCATCCAGGAATCCAGAGTCCGCCGCAGTTCCTCGCGTCCTTTGTAGTCTTCCAATCTAAATCGAACTTTATCGCCCTCAAACAGAATCAGCGTGGGCAGACTTGTCAACCGATAAGTGTGGGCCAATTTGAAACATTGATCGGCATTCACCCCGACCAGCTTGACTTTTTCTGCCCACTGTGCTTCAAAAGTCTTAAGCGTGGGGTCGATCGCGCGGCACAAACCGCACCAAGGAGCCGAAAAGTGAACTAAAACGGGGGTAGAGGCTTGAAACACCTCTTGTGCAAAAGTGCGTTCGCTAACCGACAACACCATGATCCCTCAAAATTTAATAATTTTTTTTCTATCCTAGGGATCATGCTACCAGTATATGTTCCTAGTGACACGCATCAAAAAAGGATGAATTTCCCACAGCAAACCAGTAAAAATGACTACACCTACGTATGAAGGGCGCAGAAACTCAAGCAAATCAAGGGTTTGACGCTTTTGTAGGATTGCCAAAAAAGGCATGATTGAGGTTCTAGATTTGATGGTTTCAAAGGATTCTCCAAAACGAGCCTGAAGTCGCCTGTCGCCGTGCCAAACTCCGAAGAGGTGGTGAAGTACCAAACCGATGGAAGTGACGAGGGTAAAGCTAGTGCCAATCCACAGGGTGTGGGCCACGCACCAAATCAGTTGTCCGACCATTTGCGGGTGACGGGTGATGCGAATGATGCCAGTTTCGTAGAGGTGAACTTGGGGCTTTTGGACGGCGGCAATTTCTAGGAGGTTGAAAGTTGCTGGGTACAGAAACAGAAAGGAAATTGCTGAAAGTATCCAAACTGCCGGTTTAACTCCGGGGACGCCCTGTACTTGCCAAAGCTGCACCCCGTCGTAGCGGTGGTTGAAAAAGTAGACAATCAGAATGACGGCTAGCGGCAAACTGACAAGGGCAAACAAAACGCGGTAAAGTCTCGGCCCGATCAGCTTTTCACCTTTGGGCCGGAGGGCTGCTAAACCGCTGTGGGCGATCGCAAAAACCAGTAACAGGCCCAGAATAACTAAGTGGGAGTCGAGCGCCAAGTCGATCGTCATTGCAAATATTAAGAAAAGTTATTGATTCTCGGCCAATTTGTGTCACAAAGTATCTATGGGAGCATTCAGCGGTTATCAGTCAGTTAACTGTTCACTGTTCGCTGTTGACTGTTGACTGTTCGCTGTTCGCTGTTGACTGTTCGCTGTTGACTGTTCGCTGTTTGCTGTTCGCTGCCTACAGTCAACCGTCAACCGTCAACTGACAACTGACAACTGACAACTGACAATTTAGATATATGTCTGACCTTCCTTTCACTTTAGACCAGTTACGCATTCTCAAGGCGATCGCCTCTGAAGGAAGCTTCAAACGCGCCGCGGACAGCCTCTATGTATCCCAGCCAGCAGTTAGCTTGCAGGTGCAAAACTTAGAGAGACAGTTGGACGTGCCGCTGTTTGACCGGGGGGGGCGGCGGGCGCAACTGACCGAAGCCGGACACCTGCTGCTGAGTTACGGCGAGAAAATTTTATCGCTTTGCCAAGAAACTTGTCGAGCTCTGGAAGACTTGCAAAATCTCCAAGGCGGTACTTTGATCGTCGGCGCTTCTCAAACAACGGGAACCTATTTGCTGCCCCGGATGATCGGGATGTTTCGTCAAAAGTACCCGGATGTAGCAGTACAGCTTCACGTTCACTCGACCCGCCGCACGGCGTGGAGTGTGGCAAACGGGCAAATCGATTTGGCAATTGTTGGCGGAGAAATTCCTACCGAACTTGTAGAAGCTTTAGAAATTGTTCCTTACGCTGAGGACGAACTGGCTCTGATTCTGCCTCCATCTCACCCCATGGTACAACAAGAAAGTATCCAAAAAGAAGACCTTTACAAATTGCAGTTTATATCCCTCGATTCGCAGTCTACGATCCGCAAAGTAATCGATCAGGTACTGACTCGCTGCGGCATAGACACGCGCCGCTTGAAAATAGAGATGGAACTAAATTCGATCGAAGCAATTAAAAATGCTGTTCAGTCGGGGCTGGGAGCTGCTTTTGTCTCGGTTTCGGCGATCGAAAAAGAGTTGCTCATGGGCGTCTTGCACAAATCTCAAATGGACGAAGTTTTGGTAACTCGCATTTTGTCGCTGATTTACAACCCCAACCGCTACCGTTCTAAAGCAGCAGAGGCTTTCAGCAATGAAATTTTGCCCCAGTTTGCTACTTATTCGACCATCCTGGAGAAGAAAGAACCCCCGGCCCTCGATTTGGGATTCATAGAAATAGCAACTCCCAACTCAGCGGGAAGTTAATCTCTTAGGTCGCTGGCAGTTAGCAGTTCGCGGTTAGTTGAGAAATCCAAATCTGATTTAACAATCGCTGTTTCTTCCCTCTTCCCTCTTCCTTCTTCCCTCTTCCTTCTTCTTAGCAAACAAAAATGGAAGTTTACTGCACCCGACCGGGCTGCCCGCGCCCTCAAAACTCTTTTCCCGACCTAGATGACAGTTCGCTGCTGAAAACCGTGCAGCAAAAGTTTTGCACGGCTTGCGGGATGCCCATGATTTTGAGCGGGCGCTATTTGCCCGTGAGGTTGTTGGGTCAAGGCGGTTTTGGGGCGGCATTTTTGGCCAGAGACCGCTATACGCCGGCGATGCGGCAGTGCGTGGCTAAACTTTTGCAGCCGTCGGTAACTCTGACTCCGCCCCAGCTAAAAATCGCTCAAACTCTGTTTGAACGGGAAGCGGCGGTGCTGGAAGAACTGGGAAACGAACATTCCCAAATTCCGAGTTTGCTGGCTTTTTTTGAGCTTACTGTTACGAGTTTGCAGCCGGGAAAAAACGATCAGTTTTTCTATCTGGTTCAAGAATTTATTGACGGTAAAAATTTGGAGGATGAACTAGCTGTTAAAGGCAGGTTTTCGGAGGCGGAAACGGTGGAGGTGCTGCGGGAAATTTTGAAGGTTCTCGATTTTGTTCACTCTCGCGGATCGATTCACCGTGATATTAAACCTGCTAATATTATGCGGGGTAAAAACGGTCGCCTTTATTTATTAGATTTTGGGGCTGTTAAACAAGTAACACAAAGTGTTGGGAGTGCAAAAGGTTCGACTGGTATTTATTCTTTGGGTTATGCTCCGCCAGAACAGATGAGCGGGCAAGAAGTTTATCCGGCAACGGATTTGTATGCTTTGGCTGTAACTTGTATTACTTTGCTGAGTGGTTTGCAGCCGACAGAGCTGTTTGATAGTTACAGAAACGAGTGGAATTGGCAGTCACGGGTGCAGGTAAGCTCGCGTTTGGCTCACGTTCTCGATCGAATGTTATTATCAGCTCCCAGCCAGCGTTTTCAATCTGCGAGTGAGGTGGAAGCGGCTCTGATGTCTGGGCCTCAACAACATTCTCAACCACCTACAGTCGTGGTGGCGCCACCTCCGATACCTCTTCAACCGACTCTGCCTCCTCCTATACGGGTTCCGGCGACGCCTCCGGGAGGGCTGCAACCTTCGCAGAGAGCGACTTTTTCGATCTGGGAGGTTTTGTCGGGGGCGGCGTTTACGGGTTTTGAGGCGGGGGTGCTGGCGATCGCCCTGACGAGTTTGCTGCCCTCTCCAGGCTTGAGTATCGGATTGTTGGGGATGATTGTGGCGGGTTTGATTTACGGCCAGTACCGCAGGGCGATCGAACAAACTGAGATGTTGATTATTGGTGCAGGTACTCTGGCTTTGCTGTGGTTTTTCCCGGCTTTGCAGACGGCGGCACTTGCGATTTATCCGAATTCTCCGATCGCGGGCGTGTTGTTTGCGGGATGGTTGGGTGCTTTGGGTGCGATCGCTGGAACAGCTATTTTTCGCTTGATTTATAAGTTACTTTCAAACGTTTTTTAATGTAATAGTCATAGCAAGAATTGCCTGTTTTGAAAAGGCTTTCCGGCCTGTTCCACAATAATTATGGGAGATCTCTAATTTAAAATGCAGACTCAGAAGTGTATCTACCCGAATTGGGTGATTGCTTGGGGCCCAGAAGCCCGATCGCACCCTTCAATTTGGGAAACTTCCCGTTTTGCCATAATCGGATCTGAACCCACCTTCAGCCCCGATCAGCGATTTGTGCTCGTAGGTGACTGCTGCTTCGATCGCAGCCCCATGCTCCAACAACAGATTGACACAGATGGATTGACCGATTTGGCGATCGTCGGGCGGCTGTGGGAGCAGTACGGTACTAAAACACTGAGCTTGCTGTCAGGACTATTTGCCCTTGCTGTGTGGGATAGAGAGGAGAAAACCTTGTGTCTGGGGCGCGATCGTGTGGGAGCCAAAACGCTCTATTACACCCGTACAGGAACGACTCGGTGGATTGCGCCTCGACTGCGATCGCTCAATCCGTATCACGATCGAGAACTTGATTTAGTTGCTTTGCGCGACTACTTGTGCTGTGCGTTTGTACCCGGAGCACAAACGCTGTGGGAAGCCGTGCGAGAGTTGCGGCCCGGTAGCTACCTGTACTTACCGGATATTGAGGCGCAGAGATACTGGCGGCCACAGGAGCAAATTACTAACGCCGATCGCTCTTTGGAATGGCACGGTCAGCAAGTGCGATCGCTTTTGGAACAACTGGTGCAGGAAGCGCTACCAGCGGGAGAACCAGTCGCAGCATATCTTTCGGGTGGTATTGATTCAAGTTGCGTCACGGCGATAGCAGCGCGACTGCACGATCGTCCGGTACACACTTTTTCGATGCACTTTGGCGCTCAATATCCCAGCGAGATTGAATTTGCCAACATCGTTGCGGCACATTGTGGCACTGAGCACCACGTTTTGGAAGTTTCGCCGCAGCAAATTTGGGAGTTGCTACCGGAAACGCTGGCGGCGATGGATGATCCGGTGGGGGAAGGCTTGACGGTGCCAAATTTGCTGCTGGGGCGATCGGCAAAGCAATTCGCAGACGTGGTACTGAATGGCGAAGGCGGCGATCCGTGCTTTGGCGGGCCGAAAAATAAGCCGATGCTGCTGAATAGTTTGTACGGTTCGGTTCAGGGTAAACCAGATCCGATCGCAGCTTACTTGACTTCGTTTCAAAAATGTTATGTGGATTTGCCGCGTTTGCTGAAGCCGGAGGTTTGGGAAAGGGTGAAGAATGCGCCTTCCGTCTTTGCTGAGGAATTGCAACAGACAGAAACGACGTTTTTGAATCGGCTGATGCGGCTCAACATTGAGTTTAAAGGAGCCGATTACATTTTGACCAAGGTGAATAATCTCACGGCTGCGGCGGGACTAAAACCTCGATCGCCTTTGTTTGATTCGCAGATGGTGGCACTAAGTTTGCAAATTCCGCCAGAATATAAGCTTTCGGGCGCGCAGGAAAAAGCGGTTCTCAAAGCTGCTGTGGCGGATTTGCTGCCCGATGTCATTGTCAACCGTCCGAAAAGCGGCATGGTGATGTCGATGCAGCAGTGGTTTTTGAGGGATTGGCAGCGGCAAGCGCGATCGTTGCTGCTGAATCGTCATGCGGCGATCGCGCCTTACCTCGATCGAACACTAATCCGCGAGTGGCTAAACTATCGTGGCGAAGTTTTTCCCCGCTATGGGCTGAAGCTGTGGCTGCTGGTGACGCTGGAAATTTGGTTACAAGTGAATCGCCGTTAGTTACCCCAAATTAGGACACGGCGCCGCGCCTTTGGGCGTGTCAAATTCAGCACTTGACTCCCAAATTTCTCGATCGAAAGCGGCATTTTCCCTATGCGGTTTTCGCTCTTGTTTATAGAACCGATTTGACATCTTTTAGGCTGCCAGCCTTTTAATCATCAGTGTAATAATATGAATTCCGGTTGTATTTGAATGATTAAACCGCAGAGGGCGCAGAGAATACAGAGAAACCGAAGAGACAGATGAATCATTCCGATGCCAACGGATTTGATATAAAACCAAGATTCACCTTGGTCGTTGAATTAGCCAGAAGTCTCTCAAAATTATTAACCAGGATTTTGCACCTTTCTCTCCAATAATTTCATATCATGTCCGATTGATTAAGCATAATATCCCGGTCGGGGCGAGTTTTTTAGATTGTCAATTATTGGCAGATCTTCTTAGTGAATCCGCCCTAAAACAATCGCGGTTTCCCGACCGGACATGATATCAGTTGTGAATTTCTTATTTAACAATCCGCATTTTTAACCCCCAATTTCCAGCACTATTTTACCCGTTACTGAGCCTGTTTCTAACAGTTCGTGAGCGGCTTGCGCTTCTTCGAGAGGGAAAGTTTTGCTGACGTGAATTTTTAGCAAGTTGCGATCGCACAAACGAGCACACTTCTGCAAAATATGAGCCTGCTGTTCCTGTTCCTCCACCAAACCTTCCAGCATTGGTGTTAACATTAATTCCAGACTAATTCTCAGATTCCGCATTCTCGCTGTTTTCAAATTGCCCAAAGCTGGATCGGGTTCCAAAATTGTTACCAAATCTCCATAAATCTTCACAGCAGGAATAGTTTGGTAAAAAGTTTCTCCCCCGACTGTATCGAAAGCCAAATCAACTCCTTGTCCTTGAGTCCAAGTCAAAACCTCATCGACAACATTGGTATTTTTGTATAAAATAACTGAATCTGCACCTAAGTGCTTGACAAAATTGGCTTTTTCCTCAGAGCTAACAGTCGTGCAAACCTCTGCCCCCTGCAACTTCGCCAACTGTACCGCGACGTGGCCGACACCGCCTGCACCAGCTTGAATGAGCACTTTTTGGCCGGCTTGCAAGCGCCCTCGATCGTACAGCGATTCCCAAGCTGTAATTAAAACTAACGGTGCCGCCGCCGCCTCAGCAAAACTTAAAGCAGCAGGCTTGAGGGCGAGAAAGCGTTCGTCTACAACGGCAAACTCAGCATAAGTACCGATCGACCCGCCCATACCGCCATTGCAGAAAAAAACTTCGTCTCCCACTTGGAAACTTTGCACACCAGCACCTACAGCCTCTACGACTCCAGCACCGTCGCACCCCAAAACGTGAGGAGCTTTATCGGGGTAAAAAGTGCCGCGCGATCGCAACTTAGTATCGATCGGATTGATACCCGCCGCTCGCAACCGTACCAAAACTTCAGTTTCTGTTTGTATAGTAGGGGCCGGGATATCTTGCAGTTTCAATACGGACGGGCTTCCGGGGGTTTGAAAAACGATCGCTTTCATCATGGGTGTTACACTAGATCAGATCATCCCTAGACTTTATTGTATATTGCTTAGCAAAGCAACAAAAAAACTTTTCGTTTATCCCAAAATTTATGATTGTTGTTGAAAGGCTTTACATAGATAGGCAGCATCAGTTTTATAAACAGTTTGATGACTTATTGTTTCTGTCCATAAATCCATACGTTCATGGTAAATATTATATTATGAGGAAACACTTTTTTACTTCTGGGTCTAAATTTGGTGGGAGCAGAATTATTCGACAGTTATCTGCCATCTTAAAACCTACAGACAGCTTTCAATCATTCCCTGCTAAAATTAGGAATCAAATTTTCAAGCAAATCCTCAAACAAGTTGTTCACCATTGGGAGGATTGCCAAAAGTCAAGAATAGCTTATGACCGAGATATACCTCGAGTTTCATTCCTCCCCATACTCCCCCAATACAAACATCAAATCTGGGGACCTAACAAGTTATGTCATGATAACCAATCGCTACAAAAAAGAGGAGGTGACAAAAGTAATGAACTCCTTTATTTATATCAAAATGACGTAATAATTTCTACAAACTTCCCAAAGTTAATCAAGGTAGGGATAGGTCTTGAAACAGCGATCTACTTTGTTGAGGCTGCCCATCAAAAGCTTGTAAGGTTGGTGGATTTAAATTCTCACCTCATAGCAGGTATAGATTTAGGGAGCGATCACCTCGTCGCTTTGGCATCCAATAAGCAAATATTTACTCCCACTGATAAAAAACATTTCAAATCAATTAATCAAGGTTTCAATCAGCGCCGATCAGTTTTACTGTCAAAACTTGACCAGGAAAAATCTACCACCTGCCAAATCCAGCAAATCACCTTTAATCGAAACAAGCGATTAGAAAACTACTTTCATCAAACCAGCATTTTGATTGTCAAGCGGTTTGTGGATGAGAAAATTGTGCAGCTAGTTATTGGCACAAAATTTTTTGGAACAAAAAATATAGAATCAAGAAAAAAAACGAATCAGACTTTGGTAGTAATTCCTCACATCCAACTGGTAAATAATATTACTGACAAAGCTGAGTTAGTACGTATCAAGGTAACAGTTACAGAAGCATATTATACAAGTAAGTGCAGCTTTTTGGATTTAGAGCCTGTCGGTAAACAAGAGTCTTACCAGCATAAGAGAGGTAAACGTGGGTTATTTCGGTCTTTGAATAAAAGGCTGATTAATGCTGATGTGAATGCAGGGTTAAAGATGATTATAAAATTCAACGTAAACTCACCCTTAGAGGAGTGCCCCAACCCTAGAGATGTGTTTGCAGTTTCACCTGTACGGGTTGATCCTGTATAAAAAAAAACATAAAAAGTTCGGTAATGTCAATTCTTGCCCGGTTTTTGTCAACTGTTAACTTTCTTGTCGCCTTCACGGCGATCTTACCTTGTATTCGTTACCCATCCGTGACGATACTTAGTTATTTTTAAATAGATTGGCTTCAGATAACTACAATAATTGTCGAGCGGTGCTAATCGATGTTCGAGCTAGATTTATTTTTTTACTTTGAGATTCTTGCATATCTTCTGGGATTATCGGCGATTTTAGCCTTGGTGTCCGCGATTTATCTCAAGTGGCGCCGAAGGCCTCCCAGTCTACCGCTAGCCCAAGAGCAAAGGCAGTTGGCAGAATTAAAGCCCGACGATTTATCGGTGGGATTGAAAATGCGGAAAAATTTTTTGATTTTCTCCAACTCAAATCAGTGGCCGGCAACTGACAGCTTCTTGGGTAAAGTTTTAGGTATGGGCCGCGCTGTATTCTTGACCAAGCAAGAGCGCCTCAGTGTGAATTCTTCGCCTCTTTTGGGGCCTGGAACTAGCAAAACCCTAAATCTGAGCATTTCGGGTTCGATGAGAGACAATCCCGATCGCCCGAATGCCGAGAATCCTCCCAAAGTTACTGCTTCCGAGCAATTAGAAGAACATTTGCTGGGCGAAATCCTAGCAGCTACTGATTCGCCGGGGGGAGCTGAATTCTTTGATGCCTTAGTTTGCCACTTAGCCTCAGCACTCGGAGTTCGCACCGCCGTCGCTGCCAAATCGATTAAGTCGAAGGCACGCACCAATGCTGCGACCAATAGATTGCAACTTATCAGTTTTTGGAGCGACGGACAGCAGCAGCCAAACTTTGAGTTCGACACCGCCAATACTCCCGAAGCGCGGGTGCTCGAGGCGGGAATGTATTCGTGTCCCGACTACCTCTGGGAAACCTTTCCAGAAGACCGCAGACCGGTAGTTAAAGGTGCGCGCAGTTTCCTGGGAGTCTTGCTGAAGAACTCTTACGGGGAACCTTTAGGCATTATTTGTATTTTTCACGATCGACCCTTGGTCGAACCAGATCTTGCCAAATTCCGATTAATTCTCAGCATCTTTGCGGGACGGGCCGCCGCCGAATTAGAGCGGCAGCGCCTAGAAGCAGCACTGTCCACTGTAGAAGCGAAATACTGCGCCCTGGTAGAACAAATGCCCGCTGTCACCTACATTTCTCCCCTCAACCGCAAGGCTGCCAAACTTTACATCAGCCCGCAAATCGAGACTTTTCTGGGTTATTCTGTAGCTGAATGGAGAGCAGACCCCGACCTGTGGCTGAAACTCGTTCACCCAGAAGACCGCGACCGCGTGTTAGTTGAAAATGCCACACAGAAATTCAGCGATGGAGAAGATATCTTCTGCGAGGGGTCGCTGGTTTCAGAATACCGCGCGATCGCCCGCAACGGCCGAGTCGTCTGGTTCCGCGATCGAGCGACCGCAGTTCGCGATGAAGCAAGCAAGTCTGTCATCCTTCAAGGCGCAATGTTTGACATCACCGAGACGAAAGTAGCTGCCAGCGCGCTGCTAGAAAGCGAATACCGCTATTACACCTTGGCAAAAATACTGCCGGTCGGGATTTTCCGCGCCGACGCTGCTGGAGATTGCTTGTACGTCAATGAGCGATTTTTGGAGATGGCGGGACTGACTGCGCCAAACGCACTAGGCGAAGGTTGGGCGCAAAGTTTGCATCCGGAAGACCGCGAGCGTGTTTTGAGCCAGTGGTATCGCGCTGTCGCAGAGAAGTTGCCCTGTAAGTTAGAATACCGCTTTTGCAACGGTGACTTCACAACCTGGGTATTTTGGCAAGCAGTGCCAGAAATGACCAAAAGCGGGGAAGTTCTAGGCTATCTAGGCACGTTGACCGATATCACCGATCGCAAGCAGGCAGAATTCGCCCTGCAACAGGCGGAAGAGAAATACCGCAGTATCTTTGAAAATGCGATCGAAGGCATTTTTCAGACAACGCCCGACGGCCGCTACCTCAGCGCTAACCCTGCTTTGGCGAGAATTTACGGCTACGAGTCGGCCGCCGAATTGATCGCGAACATCCAAGACATAGACCGCCAACTCTACGTCGATCCCAACCGGCGCGTCGAGTTTTTGCGCGCGATCGAAAAACACGGTTTTGTGTCTGAGTTCGAGTCCCAAGTTTACCGCGCTGACGGCACTACTATCTGGGTTTCCGAGAACGGCAGGGCAGTTCGCGACCCTGACGGAAATTTACTTTACTACGAAGGCACTGTCGAAGATATTACCCTCCGCAAAATAGCCGAAGATAAGTTAGTACACGATGCTTTGCACGATATGCTAACCGGTTTGCCCAACCGATCTTTATTTATGGATCGCTTGGGACACGCGATCGAGCTTTCAAAACGCCGTCCCGAGATTTTGTTTGCGGTGCTGTTTATCGATCTCGATCGGTTTAAGGTTGTTAACGACAGTTTGGGGCATTTAGTGGGCGATCGGTTGCTGATCGCGATCGCCCAGCGCCTGGGAATCTGTTTGCGCGCTGGAGATACCGTTGCCCGTCTCGGCGGCGACGAATTCGCTATTTTGCTGGAAAATATCAAAAGCACCGAGGATGCGATCCAGATTGCCGAACGAGTGCAAGCGGAACTGGCAGAGCCTTTTTACCTTAACGAGTATCAAGTTTTTACCAGTGCTAGCATTGGGATTGTTTGTTCTGGTGTTCCTCCGTGTCCAACGGAAACCCGCAAACTGTCGAGTCCCGAAAATCTGGGAAATATCGATCGGGAAACTTCTTTGTCTTGCTTATCTTCCGACTCTCCTGTTTCCAATGTCCCGTTGTCCATATTGTACGATCGACCGGAAGAACTGCTCCGAGATGCAGATGCTGCCATGTATCATGCTAAGGGATTGGGCAAAGCTCGCCACGAAGTTTTTGACTTAAGTATGCACACTCGTGCCGTCGCCCTTTTACAACTGGAAAACGACCTGCGACGCGCTTTAGACTGCCAGGAATTTCAGCTTTACTATCAGCCCATCGTCTCTCTAATTACCGGTAAAATCAGCGGTTTTGAAGCGCTGCTGCGGTGGTATCACCCGCAGCGGGGTGTCGTATCTCCTGGCGAGTTTATTTTAGTAGCTGAAGAAACTAGATTGATTATACCTATGGGCTGGTGGATGATGCGATCGGCTTGTCATCAGATCCATGAGTGGCACCAAAAATTCCCAGCCAATCCGCCGTTGACTGTCAGCGTCAACCTTTCTAACCAACAATTTAAACAACCGGATTTAATCGATCGCATTCGCGAAATTTTACAAGAAACTCAGCTAGATCCCCGCACTTTAAAGGTAGAAATTACTGAAGGCGTCATCATGGAGAATGCCGAATCTGCAGTGGCTATACTCGCAGAATTGAAAAATTTAGAAATTCAATTATATATTGACGATTTCGGAACTGGCTATTCTTCTTTGAGCCGCCTGCACACTTTTCCAACTGATGCTTTAAAAATTGATCGAGCTTTTGTTAGTCGCATGACTGAAGATGAAGGAAACGAAGCGATTGTACAGACTATTTTAATTTTAGCCAGTCATTTAGGTATGGATGTAATTGCTGAAGGCATCGAAACTATCGAACAGCTTAATTTACTCAGAGCGCTGCAATGCGAATACGGACAAGGATACTTTTTCTCAAAGCCGATAGACAGCATCGCAGCCTCACTTTTGATAGAAAGTCAACCTAAATGGTAATTAGTCAGGAGTCATTAGTCATCAGTTAGTAGTCAGTGGTAAAAGGGAATTGGGAAAAGGGAATCGGGAATTAGCAATTGGGAATTAAAACATTCTTCCTTCTTCCTTCTTCCTCCTTCCTTCTTCCTTAAACTTTCGCTTCCAAAGACTTGAGAAACTCAGTATTTACCCCCGACTCTCGCGTCAGGGCAATTTTCCCAGTACGAGCAATTTCCTTAATCCCAAATCTATTCAGAACCTGGACGATCGCGACCATTTTACCGGGATCTCCGACAACTTCCAATGTCAGCGTATCATCACCAATATCCACAACTCGCGCTCTAAAAATTTGAGCTAACTCAATGATCTCCGATCGCGTCCCGCTAGCAGCATTAACTTTCAGCAACATCAACTCCCGTTCCACACAGGGAATTTCCGTTATATCCTGAACTTTAAGCACGTTAATCAACTTGTACAGTTGCTTTGTCAACTGCTCGATAACTTGGTCATCTCCGGGTACAACCATCGTAATCCGAGACACTCCCCCTTGCTCAGCCGGGCCAACGGCCAGACTTTCAATATTAAAACCCCGACGGGCAAACAAACCAGCAATTCGAGTGAGGACACCCGCTTCATCTTCAACTAAAACCGAAAGAGTGTGTTTCATTTCTCCAAAAAGACGCATTTCGTGCAATTCTACTTTCGCTAATTCGCCTTTTAGCAGAAGTGCACGCCCATTGAACCTGCATTAGATATTTTATCGCGAGTTATTGGCCGTTCATCTGCGGGAAAAAACAATATATTAAGGTGTTGGGGCGCCTAGTCACGTCCGATCGACAATATCACTCATAGATCGGCGTAAATCCGCCCCCACCCGCTTATTTTTGTCGATCGCACCCACACGATCTAAGTTTTTTTTGTGTACGAACCTACACAATTTCTCGCTAGAATAAAAACTTTTCAGGTCTTGTCGCTGACGGGGAATGAAATTTTGAGACCAATTAATCTCAAAATTCCTTCACAGAAAAACCCGGTGTTGCAGCGACGGCATCTGGCGGCGGACTTGTTCTAGTCTATCAGGATTAATTTCTGCAATCGCCACACCAGGTTCGTCACCTGCATCTGCCAAAACCACACCCCAAGGGTCTACAATCATCGCGTGACCGTGAGTTTGACGGCGACCGTAGTGGCGGCCAGTTTGTGCAGGGGCAATCATATAACAAGTATTCTCGATCGCCCTAGCTTGCAATAAAACCTTCCAGTGATCCTTGCCAGTGTAAGCAGTAAACGCCGCTGGCACGAACAAAATATCAGCCCCCTTGTACGACAAATGCCTGTAGACTTCCGGGAACCGCACGTCATAGCACACTGAAAGTCCCAGCGTCCCCAAATCCGGCGACACATAAACCGACGGCAAATCTTCACCAGCTTTCACAGTGTTCGATTCCCTGTAAGTAATGCCGTCGGGAACATCCACATCGAACAAATGTACTTTTCTGTACCTTGCCACTTCAGTGCCGTTTGGGTCTACCAGCAAACAAGTATTGTATACCTTCCCCCCTGGAGTCGGCACTGGAAATCCGCCGCCCAGAATCGTTACCTGGAACCGTTGGGCCATCGTTTTGAGGAATTTTTCGCTCAGGAGCCCGATCGCCTCTGCTGAAGCAATCTTTTCCTCTTCTTCTCCCATAAACGAGAAATTTTCTGGTAAGGAAACTAACTCGGCACCCCGACGTACTGCCAGGTCGATTAATTCCTCTGCCTGAACCAAATTTTTTTGCAGGTCAGGCAAGCTAGTCATTTGAATTGCTGCGGCGAGATAAGACTTCATCGATTCACAATATTAGTCATTAGTCATTAGTCATTAGTCATTAGTCAGTAATCATTAGTCATTAGTCATTGGTAACTAATTTGATAACTAAATAGTTGATATCCTTGGATTTTACCCAGTTATACGCTGTCTAGCACGAACTGGTAGGGTTTGAGAGTTTTGATATTTGAGCTTTAAATTAACCTGTAACTCATAATTCAAAAATCAAAACTCTCAACTTTTACCTCCTAGGTTTTGCAACCTAATTGGTCTCAAATCTTAAGGCATTGGATGGAAAAGCAGGTCTGGGAAAAAGCGGTTAAATTCAATTAAAGCCGCAGCTTGAATAGATATCCAAAGGATAGCCAATACTGGTGCTGTCGAAAGAAACTTGACAAAGTATTGCATGAATTCTGCTCCTGAAAATTCGAGACAGTTGGTAATTGCCGATCGGTCTATGGCTAATTGCTAATTTCCAGTTAATGAATTAACTGTTAGCTATTAGCTCTTCTCCATTTCCCAATTTTAGCGGGGGGAAACAGTAATTTCGTCGTCCTTCGCAAACATTTCACCGCTGGTGATTGATGTGAGAGCTGCCAGAGGCCATAAAACGCCGCTCAGCATACATTTGATTGCCAAAGGAACGTCGATAATAATCTCTTTTTCCTCTGGGGTTGCTGATTTTTTGGTAACTTGCAGATAAGAACGGCCCACCCAACCAATCCAACCTGCGATATACAAGAACAGTATGCTAGGAATCAAGAAGTCCCCTGCTTTGCTCAAGTTGCCGTCTACGATTAAGTGCGGGTATCCTTCCGGGCCGCACATAGCTTGGGAATAGCGATCGAATCTTGCTTTCGCAGATGCCGGGTCGCCATTGGTAGAACGTGCATTTTTAGCCAGTTCCTTGAATTCGGGAGAGTCCTTGCACGGCACTAAATTGTAAGCCGAAGCAACTGGAGCAAAACTGATCCAGACACTCAACACTAAAATTGCAGCAAACAATCGTCGCATGGAATTGTTTCCTTTTGTTACAAAACAATAAGTTTTTGTACAAGCATTTCAACTTGCCGATCTGGAATCCAGATTACCGTGTTTGTTGACAGTGTAAAGTATCCATCATTGATGCGGCAAATCCCAATAGAATGAGGGATTAGCATTTTCATAGGTCAATGCTGAGCTAGCAATACCGCGAGGATATTTCTTCCTTGCATCACATGATGACCTTACCTGTCGATCGGTCAAAAATCCCTTAACTATAACCTGAGTACAGGTAGAGGAGGGGACTTGCGCCGAATTAGTTAAGCTAGCAATAACTAACCTATCAAATAAAATTACCAGTTAATGGCAACCATTTTCGCAATCGAAACAAGTTGTGACGAAACAGCAGCAGCAATTGTTAAGAATCGTCAAGTTTGCAGCAATGTTGTAGCATCACAAATTAAAATCCACGAGCAGTTTGGCGGAGTAGTGCCGGAAGTGGCTTCGCGGAGTCACCTAGAAATGCTAAATCAGGTAATTGCCCAGTGTCTCGGTGAAGCAAACCTGAGTTGGTCAGAAATTGACGGCATTGCAGCGACTTGTGCCCCCGGTTTAGTAGGTGCATTGTTGGTCGGGCTGACAGCGGCAAAAAGCTTGGCAATAGTCCATCAAAAACCTTTTTTAGGCGTCCACCACCTCGAAGGGCACATCTACGCTTCTTACCTTACCGAACCAGACTTGCAGCCACCGTTTTTGTGTTTGTTAGTTTCGGGGGGACACACTAGCTTTATTTATGTCAAAGATTGCGGCGTTTATGAAACTGTAGGACACACGCGCGACGACGCCGCCGGCGAAGCTTTTGATAAAGTTGCGAGACTGTTGCAGCTAGGATATCCTGGCGGGCCGCTGATTGACAAATTGGCCGCCCTTGGCAATCCCCAAGCATACCCTCTACCAGAAGGCAGAATTTCATTGCCTGGTGGCGGCTACCATCCTTACGACAGCAGTTTTAGCGGCTTGAAAACCGCAGTTTTGCAATTAGTACAGAAACTCAAGAAACAAAATAACAATGTGGGTGCTGAAGGCATCTTGCCTGCCTCTACAATTAATGATATTGCGGCTAGCTTTCAGGAAACAGTAGCCAAGGGTTTAACAAAAAGAGCGATCGACTGTGCCGTAAATTTCGGGCTTACCACTATTGTAGTCGGTGGGGGAGTTGCAGCCAACAGCGGACTGCGAAAACACTTACAAGCAGCAGCAGCAAAACACAACTTGCGAGTATTGTTTCCGCCATTAAAATATTGTACAGACAACGCAGCAATGATCGGCTGTGCGGCAGCAGAACACTTGCAGCGAGGACACACATCGCCACTGACTTTGGGAGCAAATTCAAGAATGGCCCTCAGCGATATTATGGAACTGTACAAGAGTCATTAGTTAACAGTCAACAGTCATTAGTTAACAGTCAACAGTCATTAGTTAACAGTCAACAGTCATTAGTTAACAGTCAACAGTCAACAGTTAACAGTCAACCAAACGATGAAAATTCGCGACGCAGAAGAAAGCGATTTGCCAGCAATTGTCCAAATATATAACGCAGCAATACCGGGCAGAATGGCCACAGCAGATTTAAAGCCAGTCTCAGTCGAAAGCCGCCTCCCGTGGTACAGAGAACACTCGCCCAATTCCTGGCCGATTTTGGTAATGGAATCAGAACAAAATATTGTTGGCTGGCTGAGTTTTCAGCTTTTCTACGGACGCGCCGCCTATCAGCATACAGCAGAAGTTAGCATCTACGTCGCACCCGATCGCCAACGCTGCGGAATCGGACAAAATTTATTGCAATCGGCAATTGTGCGGTGTCCAGAATTGAAGCTTAAAACTCTCATAGGAATAATTTTTGCTCACAATCAACCGAGTGTAAGATTGTTTGAGAAATTTGGCTTTCAGCGGTGGGGATATATGCCACAAGTTGCCGAACTTGACGGCGTTGAAAGAGATGTCGTAATTCTGGGTTTGCGTTGTTTGTAGGAACTGATATCAATTCCGGTGCCACCGGAATTGATGCGATGTTTGCTCAATCTGGTAAAATTTTAATTTCATCCAAAGACGCGATCGCCACATCCGCATTTTCCAAATGACTAACCTGGGCTTTCCCCCAACAAATCCCGATACACCCAGCCGCGCCCGCATTTTTACCCATCTGAATATCGCCCGCTGAATCTCCCACCATCAAAGTTGCTGCGGGATTTACTCCGAGTTTCTCACAAGCTTCCAAAAACAATTTCGGATCTGGTTTGTGAACCGTTGAATCCACTCCCATTTCTAACTGAATGTAGTCACCTAATGCGTGGTGTTTCACAAATTTATGCACTACGTCCGTCGTAGCCGCCGAAAGAATTCCCAGTTTTAAACCCGCTTCCGAAAGATATTTCAGCACCTCCAAACTGCCGACAAATAAAGGAGAAACAGCACTATTTTTAAACATTTCGTCCGCTTCGTCAAAAGCGCGGCGCGCAATAGTTAAAGATTCCAGCCATCCCCTGCCGGTTTCGGCGATGTATCCCGCTGCAACAATCTCATTTTCCCTGCGACTACCGACTGCTAGCAAGCCCGTGGGGTCAATGCTGCCGCTTTCGATACCGAAAGCCATTTGTAAAGGCTCTCCAACCCCCGGAATTTGAGCGTCTGCGAGGCGCGATCGCTTAATCCCCAACAGTCTCAAAAATTCTTGAGAATCCTCTAGAGTGCCGTCTTTGTCAAAGATTACGGCTTCGATATTTGAGAAGGTAATGCCCCGACATTTAATATTTACCAAGAATCTGAACTCCGTAATTATTATATTTTTTTGTATAGTCTCATATTGTGGTATTTTTAGCAATTGTTTTTAGCGCAACCTTACTCTCTTGTCCCCCCCTTATTAAGGGGGGTTAGGGGGGAGCTGGCCTTAACTATTACGAGATGCCCGATCGCACTCTTGTCCCCCCCTTATTAAGGGGGGTTAGGGGGGAGCTGGCCCTAAGAATGACGATCGCACGCAGCCAACAACTCCTGACAAACTCCCTCAAAACACTGCAACACATCAACATTCGTAAACCTGACAACTTGCAGTCCATACCCCTCGAAAATCCCTGTTCTTTCCGCATCATATTGTTTCCCCTGTTCGGTAAAATGACTCTCGCCATCAACCTCAATTACCAATCTTAAAGCAGCACAATAAAAATCTACAATAAAATTGTCAATCGGCCGCTGTCTCAAAACTCGAAAAGGGAAATTTCTCAGAAAATCTTCCCAAAGTTTCTTTTCGGCTGGAGTTGGATTTTTCCGAAGTTCCTTGGCGATAGGGATCAGTTTTGGGTTGTAAGGTAGGTGGAAATTCGAGTCGTTTAATTTGGTCATCATCCTCCTAATCTCGGATCGATCCCCCCTTAAGAAGGGGGGACAATACTCTTCTCAAAGTCAACCCCTACTCCCCTTCTTAAGGGGGATGCGAGGGGGATCTCCGGGGGATAAGGAGTGTTATACCAATTTTTTATGAGACTGCACATATCTCGATCCCCCCTAGCCCCCCTTAATAAGGGGGGGACAAGATTCCGCTCAAAGTCCCCCTTCTTAAGGGGGATTTAGGGGGATCGAGATATGTGCAACTTCACGTTAAATTGGTATTAACGCCAGCGTATTTGGTCATCATCCTCCTAATCTCGGATCGATCCCCCCTAACCCCCCTTAAGAAGGGGGGGACAAGAGTTTAACTGCCTAATCTAATCTCAAATATCATAAATCTCAACTCCAAATCAATTAAGATCTTCCCGCTAAGTTGGCAACTATTAATGCTATTTGATCGGGCTGAACAGGTTTGGAAATATGTATTTGAAAACCCGCTTCGATCGCCCTTTCGCGTTCTTTATCGCTCGCATACGCAGTCAGCGCAACGGCTGGGATTTCTCCTCCGGCTTCTGCTGCAAGAGCTCGCACTTCTCGAATTAAGAAATACCCATCATCCTTTGGCATTCCGATATCCGAGATTAGCACGTCATATCTGCCGGGGTTTTCCTTCATAGCAACGATCGCACTTCTGGCAGAGCCCACCGTCGAAACCTCCGCCCCGTAGCTTTGGAACACAAATTCTAAGAGTTCCCGGGTATCGATCTGATCGTCTACAACTAAAACGTGCAAGCCTTCGAGAGAGGGGACGACATGATTTGAGGGGTTTAAAGGCCCTACCAAAACAGTTGACTTTAAATTGATTGCCGAAGTCAACTCTTGAGGCAACAATCGCAGCGGCAATCTCACAGTCAGTGTAGTTCCTTGTCCCTCACCCGGACTTTCAGCTTGCACCGTTCCTCCGTGCAATTCTACCAGATGGCGCACGATCGACAAACCCAATCCTAGCCCTTGATTCCGCTTAGTGCTGCTGGAATCGACTTGATGGAAACGATCGAAAATATACGGCAAAAAGTCGGGCCGAATGCCTTTTCCCGTGTCGCTGACTTGAAGTTGAGCCTGATTCTCGATCGCCGACAGCGTGACTTCTACTCGCCCCCCCGCAGGAGTAAACTTAATGGCATTAGACAGAAGATTCCACACAACTTGCTGCAAGCGAGCAGCATCACCTAAAACAGTCGCATCACTCAACTGCGAAACAATTTCAATGTTTTTTGCTGCGGCTGATAATTGAACCACATCGAGCGCAGCTTGCACCACCACAACCAGATCGATCCAATTGATATTAAGAGCCAGCTTCCCATTGGTAATCCTGGCAAAATCCAGGATATCTTCGATTAACTGAGATTGCGTCTGCGCGCTGCGCTCGATCACCTCTAGAGCGCGATCCGCTGCTGCTTCCTTAAGCACGCCGGTACGCAGGATGTTTGCCCACCCAAGGATCGGAGTCAGGGGATTGCGGAGTTCGTGGGAGAGATTCGCGAGAAATTCATCTTTAGCACGGTTAGCGGTTTCTGCTTGTTGGCGGGCCAACTGTTCCTGCTCCAATAACTGCGATCGCTCTGTCTCAAACTGCTTGCGCTCTGTGATATCCTCGATCGACAACAGGATCATTAAAGCTCGGTCTTCTCGTTGAAGTTTACAAGCATTGAGCAGCATAGTTTTCTGCCCTATCTGCTCAAAAACGTGTTCCAACTCAAAGTTTTGAAGCTCAACATCACTAACCAGAATATCTTCCAATATCGATCGCAATTCGGGGATATTCCACTGCCCGTTGCCTAGCTCAAACAGCGAACATTTTGTTGTTTCTGACTGTGAAACCTGAAACGTTTTATAGAACGCTCGATTTGCTTTATTCACTAGCAAATCAGCATCTAGCGCGACTAAAGGCGTTTGCACAGTTTCCACGATGGTTTCAGCGTAGCTTCGGGCCTCCTCCAAGGTTGTGGCACTGCGTTTAAGAGCATCAATATCGAGCAAAACTATTACCACACCGTCAATCCTGTTTTCCGCTGTGCGGTAAGGACGAATGCGGAGGTTGTACCAATATCCCGATAAAGTTTGAACTTCTTGTTCTTTCGTCTGGAGAGTACGAATCACCTCCAAAATCATCCCTGACAAATCAGGAACATCAAGAGCCGAGCGAATATCGTTAAAAGGCCGTCCAATATCTGTCGGAATCAGATTAAAAACTTCCTGAGCCGTTGGCGTAAATCGTCGAATCTGTAAATCGTTTGCCAGCATTAAGACTGGGATATTAATACTAGCAAGCAAATTTGTCAGATCGTTATTGAGCTGCTGCTGTTCAAAATTTCGATTGCGAAGTTCATCGTTAGTAGTGGTGAGTTCCTCGTTAGTGGCTTGAATCTCTTCTTGGGCAGTTTCTAGCTCCTCGTTGGTGCTTTGCAACTCCTCGTTGCTCGATAGGATTTCTTCGTTCGCAATTGTGAGGTCTTGGTTGAGAATTTCCTGCTCCAGGAGCAGCGCTTGCAAATGCGCTTGAGCCGCCATTTTTTCTTCGTTAGCGCTGGCAAGTGCCTGCCTCAGCAGTTTAATTTCAGGATCTAAATCACCTCGATCGGAGCTTTCAGAAGAGAGCGTGCCGAAGTTGAGTGCTCCGGGTAAAGCGTCTTCAAATAGCACCAAAAAATAGCGTGCGGCGGCGGGGTGTGACGGGAACGGTATCACCTCAATATTGACGATATTATATCGTCCGCCCGCTGCCACCGATACCCTTTCTTTCCTAACAGTAACGTTTTGCATTTGTGCCTGAGAAATCGCAGTCCGCAGCTCAACTATCAAGCCTTCTCTTGCCATAGTCAGCAAGTTTAAGTCGGGCGTTCCGGCTGCCACTCTCAAGTAAGGATCGATGTCTCCCCGCACTTGCATGATTTTCATCTGCTCGTTGACAACCACACTTGGTGGGGAATATCGATTCACAATCAGTTGGTCAGTTGCTCGCTGCAAGTCAAAGCTATTTATCAACTTTTCTTCATTCGCTCCCTGCTGTTGAGCAGCTTTAGCGACGGGATAGGAATTCCGCGTAAAGGCAAAAGAGGGGCGACTCGCAGTCAACTTTTTCGCATAAACTTTACACTTTTTATCCACTGAAGTAAACAAGTCTGAAAATTTTCCGGTACTCTCAGAAGTGCCTAACAGGAGAAAGCCCGTTGGGTTAAGACTGTAATGAAAAGTCGGCATCACTCTTTTTTGCAATGGCTCTGCCAAGTAGATCATTACATTGCGACAGCTAACTAAATCGACATTGGAAAAAGGCGGGTCGCTGCCTAAGTCTTGTCGGGCAAATACACACAGTTCGCGCACTGCCTTGCAGATTCTATAACCGTCTGCTTGTTGGGCGCGAACAAAGAAGCGAGTACGCCGTTCTGGTGAAACGTCTACCATCTGGTTTTCTAAGTAGAAACCAGACCTCGCTTTGGCGATCGCGTTTTCGCTAATGTCGGTGGCAAAAATCTGGATCGGCGGCTGGGTGATTCGATCGCTCAAAAACTCTAACAAGCACATGGCTATCGAATAAACTTCTTCACCTGTGGAACATCCCGCCACCCAAATCCGAATCGGATCGTTTGCCGATTTATTTTGGGTAATTGTGGGGAAAACCAGCTCTTTTAACTTTTCAAATACTTCGGGATCGCGGAAGAAACTGGTAACGTGGATCAGGATTTCTTCATATAAAGCTTTGACTTCAGCCAAATTTTCTCGGAGGTTTTGGGCGTAATCTTCCAAGCTTTCCAGCTTGTACAACACCATCCGCCGCTGGATGCGCCGAGCGATCGTCGTGGGTTTATAGTGTCTAAAATCTACGCCTGCGCTCGATTTTAGCAGCGCAAAAATAGTTGCCAGGGCATCTGCCTGTTGGGGGGATTCCTCAACTTTTTTCAGAGAAATCGTGGAAGAGAGAAGGGGACTGCGACTGTAGTTTGCCAGTTCCTCGGCAATTTTTTCCGGTGGCAGAATGAAATCGACATTCCCTGTGGCAACAGCGGTATTCGGCATACTATCGAATTTTGCCGTGTCTTCACATTGAGCAAAAGTCATGCCTCCGGCTGCTTTTATTGCCCTCAGCCCCTGTGAACCGTCTCCGTCTCCCCCGGATAATACTACGCCGATCGCTTTGTGTCCGCGATCGGTTGCCAATGACGTAAAAAACGCATCTCCCGGCATATATTTGCCATAAACCTTCTCGCGGGGTGATAGTTGCAGCACGCCTTTAGACAGCACCATCTTGGTGTTGGGCGCAATGACGTAGACTTGATTCTGCTCTACAGCCATGCCGTCTTCTGCCTCACTAACAGGCATTTCCGTGACTCTCGCGAGAATCTCGGCGAGCATACTCTTGTGATCGGGCGCTAAATGCTGAATCAGCACAAACGCCATACCCGTATCTGCAGGTAAATTGCTCAGTAACCCCCTGAATGCTTCCAACCCTCCTGCTGAGGCGGCAATCCCAACTATCGGAAAGGGGGCATCGTTTTTTGCTGATGGTTTCATGTCGATGGTAGCTGGCGCGATCTATTATCGTGTATTTTGTGGAAATAAGTTCATAAGATCCACTTAAACCGCACTTATTCGCAGCCAACCAATATCGTCAGCCTCGAAGAATGTCATGCGGACTATTGTAATTTCACCTTGAGTTACTCGCATGGTGCAACCGTCTTAAGGATTAGGCGCAGTGTGATAGCGATTATAGGATTTATGTAAAAATACGGAATAAATCTGTTTTTTTATATTTTTTTTGTCGGCGATTTTTTTTTGCAGAAAAAACAGGTTTCTACGTAATACCAATTTTTTATGATTCCCCATAGAATCCGATCCCCCCTAGCCCCCCTTAATAAGGGGGGGGACAAGATTTTAACTGCCTAATTTAATCTCAAACATCATAAATCTAAACTCCAAAAAAATTAATATCTTCCCGCTAAATTGGCAACTATTAATGCTATTTGATCTGGCTGGACAGGTTTGGATATATGCATTTGAAAACCGGCTTCGATCGCTCTAGAGCGTTCTCGATCGCTCGCATAAGCAGTTAGCGCAACGGCTGGGATTTCTCCTCCGGCTTCTGCTGCAAGAGCTCGCACTTCTCGAATTAAGAAATACCCATTATCCTCTGGCATTCCGATATCCGAGATTAGTACGTCATATCTGCCGGGGTTTTCCTTCATAGCAACGAGCGCACTTCTGGCAGATTCCACCGTCGAAACCTCCGCCCCGTAGCTTTCTAGCACAAATTCTAAGAGTTCCCGGGTATCGATCTGATCGTCTACAACTAAAACGTGCAAGCCTTCGAGAGACGGGACGGTATCATTTGAGGGGTTTAAAGACCCTACCAAAACAGTTGACTTTAAATTGATTGCCGAAGTCAACTCTTGAGGCAACAATCGCAACGGCAATCTCACAGTCAGTGTAGTTCCTTGTCCGTCACCGGGACTTTCGGCTTGCACCGTTCCTCCGTGCAATTCAACCAGGTGACGCACGATCGACAAACCCAATCCTAACCCTTGATTCCGCTTAGTGATGCTGGAATCGACTTGACGGAAACGATCGAAAATATACGGCAAAAAGTCGGGCCGAATGCCTTTTCCCGTGTCGCTGATTTGAAGTTGAGCCTGATTCTCGATCGCCGACAGCGTGACTTCTACTCGTCCCCCCGCAGGAGTAAACTTAATGGCATTAGACAGAAGATTCCACACAACTTGCTGCAAGCGAGCAGCATCACCTAAAACAGTCGCACCGCTCAACTGCGAAACAAGTTCAATATTTTTTGCCTCCGCTGATAATTCAACCCCGTCCAGCGCAGCTTGCACCACCAAAACCAGATCCATCAAACTGCTATTAAGAGCGAGCTTGCCGCTCGTAATCCTGGCAATATCCAGGATATCTTCGATTAACTGAGATTGCGTCCTAGCGCAGCGCTCGATCACTTTTAGAGCGCGATTAGCCGCTGCTTCCTTAAGCACGCCGGAGCGCAGGACTTGTGCCCATCCCAGGATCGGAGTCAGGGGGTTGCGGAGTTCGTGGGAGAGATTCGCGAGAAATTCATCTTTAGCACGGTTAGCACTTTCTGCTTGTTGGCGGGCCAACTGTTCCTGCTCCAATAACTGCCATCGTAGTATCTCCAACTGCTTGCGCTCGGTGATATCCTCGATCGACAACAGAATCATTAAAGCTTGGTCTTCTTGTTGAAGTTTACAAGCATTAAGCAGCATAGTTTTTTGCCCTATCTGGTCAAAAACGTGCTCCCACTCAAAGTTTTGAAGCTGAACATCGCTAACCAGAATATCTTCCAATATCCATCGTAATTGGGGGATATTCCACTGCCCGTTTCCTAGCTCAAACAGCGAATATTGCGCTATTTCTGAGGATGAAATCTGAAACGTTTTATAGAAGGCTCGATTTGCTTTATTCACTCGAAAATTAGCATCTAGCACCACTAAAGGCGTTTGCACAGTTTCCACGATCGCCTCAGCATAATTTCGTGCTGCCTCTAAGGTTTTGGTACTGCGTTTGAGCGCGTCAATATCAATCAAAACCATGACCACACCGTCAATCAGGTTTTCCGTTGTCCGGTAAGGACGAATGCGGAGGTTGTACCAATATCCCGATAAAGTTTGAACTTCTTGTTCTTTCGTCTGGAGAGTATCAATCACCTCCAAAATCATCTGTTCCAAGTCGGGAGCGTTCACGTTCAGAGTCGATCGGATGTCGCTAAAGGGTCGTCCCACATCTGTGGGAATCAGACTAAAAATTTGCGGTGCCGTTGGCGTAAAACGTCGAATCTGTAAATCGTTTGTCAGCATTAAGATAGGGATATTGATACTGGAAAGCAAATTTATCAGATCGTTATTGACCAGGCTTTGTTCAATATTTCGGCTGCGAAGTTCCTCGTTAGTGGTAGTGAGTTCCTCATTAGTGGCTTGAATCTCTTCTTTGGCAGTTTCTAATTCCTCATTGGTGCTTTGCAACTCCTCGTTGCTCGATAGGATTTCTTCGTTCGCAACTTTGAGGTCTTGGTTGAGACTTTCCTGAGCCTGGATAACCGCTTGCAGTTGGGCTTGAGCGGCATTTTTTTCTTGGTTAGCGACTGCAAGTTGCTGCCTCCGCAGCTCAATTTCGCGCACTAAATCAGCTTGCTCGAAGCTTTCAGAAGTGAGGGTACTCAAGTTAAGCAGCGGCGGTAAACCATCTTCAAATACCACCAAAAAGTAGCGTCCTTCGACTGCCTGTGGCCGGAAGGGGATCACCTCAAAATTGACGAGACTCGATCGTCCGCCCGATTCAAGCAATACCCCTTCTTTCCTAATGGTTACGTTCTGCGTTTGTGCCTGATAAATCGCGGTGCGAAGCTCAACCAGCAAGCCTGCCCTTGCCATATTCAGCAAGTTTAAGTCCGGCGTTCCGGCTGCCACTCTCAAGTAAGGATCGATGTCTCCCCGCACTTGCATGATTTTCATCTGCTCGTTGACAACCACACTTGGTGGGGAATAGCGATTCACAATCAGTTGGTCAGTTGCTCGCTGTAAGTCAAAGCTATTCATTAATTTTTCTTCATTCGCTCCCTGCTGTTGAGCAGCTTTAGCGACGGGATAAGAACTCGGCGTAAACGAAAAAGTGGGACAACTCGCAGTCAAATTTTTCGCATAAACTTTACACTTTTTATCCACTGAAGTAAACAAGTAGGAAAATTCTCCGGTACTCTCAGAAGTGCCTAACAGGAGAAAGCCCGTTGGGTTAAGACTGTAATGGAAAATCGGCATCACTTTTTTTTGTAATGACTCTCCCAAGTAGATCAGCACATTGCGACAGCTAACTAAATCGAGATTGGAAAAAGGCGGGTCGCTGCCTAAGTCTTGTCGGGCAAATATACAGAGTTCGCGGACTGCCTTGCTGATTCTATAGCTACCTTCCTCTTGGGCAATAAAGAAGCGAGTACGTCGCTCTGGTGAAACATCTACCATCTGGTTTTCTGAGTAGAGGCCAGACCTCGCTTTGCCGATCGCGTGTTCGCCAATGTCCGTGGCAAAAATCTGGATCGGTGGCTGGATAGCTCGATCGCCCAAAAACTCTAACAAGCAAATGGCGATCGAATAAACTTCTTCACCTGTGGAACATCCCGCCACCCAAATCCGAATCGGAGTTTCGGCCGATTTATTTTGGGTAATCGTGGGGAAAACCAGCTCTTTTAACTTTTCAAAGGCTTCGGGATCGCGGAAAAAACTGGTAACGTGGATCAAGATTTCTTCATATAAAGCTTTGACTTCAGCCGAATTTTGTCGGAGGTGTTGGGCGTAATCATCCAAGCTTTCGAGCTTGTACAACACCATCCGCCGCTGGATGCGTCGAGCGAGCGTAGTGGGTTTGTAGTGGCTGAAATCTACGCCGGTGGTCGATTTTAGCAGCGCAAAAATACTTGCCAAGGCCTCTCCCTCTTCGGGCGATTCCTCAACTTTTCTTAGGTGAAGCGAACCAGTGAGAAGGGGATTGCGACTATAGTTTGCCAATTCCTCGGCAATTTTTTCCGGTGGCAGAACGAAATCGACATTGCCTGTGGCAACAGCGGTAATCGGCATACTATCGAATTTTGCCGTGTCTTGACATTGAGCAAAAGTCATGCCTCCGGCTGCTTTGATGGCGTTGAGCCCGAGTGAACCGTCTCCGTCTCCCCCGGATAATACTACGGCGATTGCTTTGTGTCCGCGATCGACTGCCAATGAGGTAAAAAACGCATCTCCCGGCATATATTTACCATAAATCTTCTCGCGGGGCGATAGTTTCAGCGCGCCGTTAGATACCACCATCTTGGTGTTGGGCGGAATAACGTAGACTTGATTTGGCTCTACAGCTATGCCGTCTTTTACCTCATTAACAGGCATTTGCGTCGTTCTCGCGAGAATCTCGCTCAGCAGACTTTTGTGATCGGGGGCTAAATGCTGAATCAGCACAAACGCCATACCCGTATCTGCAGGTAAATTGCTCAGTAACTGCGTGAATGCTTCCAACCCTCCTGCTGAGGCGGCAATCCCAACTATGGGAAAGGGGGCATCGGTTTTTGCTGATTGTTCGATGTCGAGGGCGGGTGGTGCGATCGGTTCGGGTGTATTTTCTGGAGATAATTGAGGAGAAGTCATGATGTGAAGTCCTCGACTTCAGTTATTGAGCCGCCAACATATCTGGTAAGCGTGCGGCTGATTAATTCAGACTATTTTTATCAGAGCTTAGGTTGCCATTATAACGGCAGTCGCTTCAGGATGAGCTAAACTTTTGCAGCCATGCTCTGAGGGCGATCGAAGAACTCTATCTGCTGTCGGGACGATCGCAACGAGAGGCTGGCAATAACTAAGTAGTATATCTGCTTACCTGCTTAGCTTCTTTCGGCAACCAGTTTAGCAGAAAGTGCGATTACTGATTCCGTATTAATTCTAGCAGTATAGGTGACTTGTGCCCCTTGTATGCCCTTTAAATCTTCAACTCGTTTGTGAATTTCGGACACTCCAGCAGCTTTTAATGCTGTCAAAAATGCTTGGTCGCTGTAAACATCTTCGGAAAACGAAACTTCGTCACTTTTAGAAAGATTTTGAATCCTGGCAGCTTTGTTAACTGTGGAACCAAAATAGTCGATCGAATTATTAAGATTTACGAGCAAAGCCGTACCTCGATGAATACCAATTCTGACTTGAATCCACTCTGTTTGTTGCCGAGTTGAATTGTATTCTCTGAAACGGGCCACAGCACCGACGGCCGCCATAATTGCTTGTTCGTTGCTGATAAATGAAGCCATGACGGCATCGCCGATGGTTTTAATTATTTTACCGCCAAAATTCTCGATCGACTCAAAGAAAATTTCAAAATGGTCGCGCACAATATTGTAAGCTTTAGTATCTCCAAGTGTTTCGTACATTCTGGTAGAACCAGTAATATCAGTAAACATAATAGTAATCGCCCGAATCTTTACTCGCTCTCTTTCCGATATTACTTGATCGCCGAACAAACGCTTATAATCCGGGTGATGAAGCAGTTGCATTCCTGACAGCCGCAGGGGCAGTTGTTCTACTGTCAATTCATCGGGCAATTCATCTGAATGCAAAATCAACCCGGACAAATTGTGCTCGGTATTAGTTAGTTCAATCTTAACTTTTCCCGGACGCACGGCGAGCTCTTTTTTGTCAAAATCTGGCCCGGCTAACTGCTGGAGTTTAATTTCTTGTATTTCTTCTGTTTCTTCGCCTTCAACCTTTAAAATCCCTTTAGCTAAAGTCAGGGGACAGCAGTAACGATATCTACCTTCTTCTAAGGTGACAGTCTCGGATTCGGTGCAGTATAAAGGCGTTACCAGTTGCAGTTTGCTCTGGAGTACGGGAGGGGGAGCGCAGACGGGCCGCAGTTGCGGGTCTTCGATTTCTTTGTTTAGGGAAAAAGTAACTTCGACGCGATCGAGCAAATCAATTTTAAACTCGCGCTCGCACATCGGGCACAAAGACATTTCTGATGTGTCTGCCAAGTCCTTAAATTCTTCTGTAATCATGTTGCAGTGGGGACAGTGAATATCCCAGTGCAAGTCGAAGGCGCCGGATTTTACTCCGTGCAGAAATTCCGAAGTAATTCTTTTAATATTCTTGACTGTATCCCCTGCGACGTAGTAAGGGTTAATCCGCAATCTCTGCAAAATGTGGGAACCGATTAACCATTTTTCGATTTGGTCGATCGTTCCTTTGCTACAATTGGGACGTTTTTTTAGCTGTTCTAATTTTTCTTTTAATAGTTCGATGTTCATTATCGGCTTGCCTCAGAGCATCAGGGCAAGAAATTTATAAGCATTTTGTTGTATACTTTGCTTCTCTGCTTTGTTCTTGCCTCAGCATTTGGATGGTTTTCACCTGTGCGAATGTCCCTGATGTTTATAAATCTTAACAAATTAGCAGCATGAAAGCCATGTTTATTTAGGCAGAGCGATCTGCAACTTGTATTAATTCAAAGAGCTATCACTGCATCGCTCTACAGAAATATATTAAATTTCGGTAATTAAGAATTGGGAATTGGGAATTGGGAATTGTCAACTACCCAGCAGCGACTAATGACTAATAACTAATGACTAAATCAAAAAAAAAGAGGGAAAATTCCCTCTTTTAATCACACAAACTGCGATGTTATTCTTCCGTCGCAGGAGGGATTTCTTCCTCTACATCTAATACTGCTTCGGGTGCTGCTTCGGGTGCTGCTTCCGGCAGATCCTCTTCCATTGCTGAGGGTACGTCTTCGAGTTCGTCGGAGATATCATCAGCATCGATGGAGTCTACAGGAATGTCTATGCCTGCTTTAGCTTGCTTTTGAGCCAGCATTTTCTCGCGGAACTTAGCTGCCATTTCCTCAGCTTTTTCGTACACCAATTCGCGATTTTTGACCATCGCGCCCGGTTCCGGTTCCAACTGCTTGGTGGAGAGAGAAATCCGGCCCCTCTCGGCATCCAAGTCAATGATCATCACTTTCACTTCGTCGTTGACATTGAAGACGCTATGAGGCGTATCGATGTGATCGTGCGAAATTTCCGAGATGTGCAGCAAGCCGCTGACGCCGCCGATGTCGATAAAGGCACCGTAAGGCTTGATACCGCGTACTGTACCGATGACCACTTCTCCGACTTCGAGGCGGTTCATCTTGCGCTCAACTAAGGCGCGACGATGACTCAAAACTAGGCGGTTGCGGTCTTCGTCTACCTCTAAGAATTTTAATGGTAATTCTTCGGCGACTAATTCTTCCTTCGGTTTGCGGGTACTTATATGAGAACCGGGAATAAAGCCTCGCAAGCCTTCTATTCTCACGAGTGCGCCGCCGCGGTTGGTGGCAAATACTTGCGATCGTACTGTGGCATCTTCTGCTTGCAGTTGTCGCACTCTTTCCCACGCCCGCATATACTCGATGCGCCGGATGGACAGGGTTAATTGTCCGTCTTCATTTTCATCGGTTAGAATGAAAAATTCTCTGGTTTCGTTTGATTGCAATACCTCTTCAGGGCTTTCCACTCGATTGATGGACATTTCCTGAATGGGAATGTACGCTGCTGTTTTAGCACCGATATCAATCAGAGCGCCCCTGGGTTCTATACTAAAAACTGTACCCGCTACTACATCGCCCGGGCTAAAGTGATAGTCATATTTATCAAGTAGGGCTGCAAAATCTTCGTGAGTAAAGCCGATGTCTTTGACTGTGGTTTTGAGATTGACCATGCGAATAGTTTCCTAGGATTTCTCTCCTTCATGTTTTTCGTTTGTGCCGGCAGATATTAGAGATTTTGGTGAAAAAGCGATTAACTTTTTTCAAAATCTTTTACTAAAGTCAGTTTTTGCTAACTTTTGCCAGGTGCAACTGCACACCAGCGCTTGCCATTACTGTTACTCCATACTCTGTGTTAAAACGTTGAATCTTAACATTCCGAGTCAAGTAGACTATTATAACTTACCCGCATACTGGTTTAAAATTAATTTAAGCGAGCTTAGCTGGGACTACCGCAGGATGCTGGGCTTTCTCGATCGACTGCTTCCAAATCCGGCAAATCTGCGTCAAAATTTGTCCCAGTTGCTGTAACTTCAGCTTCGTTGAGGGGATTCTGAAGGTGATTTAGGGTATCTACAAAATCTCGGATGCCTCGAAATTGCCGATATACCGAGGCAAAACGGACATAAGCGACTTCGCTGAGCGGCCGCAGGTGCAACAGCACCAGTTCCCCTATTTCTGAACTGGCGATTTCTCGGAGCGATCGACCTTGGAGTTGCGCCTCGATTTCTTCGGCTAGAGTTTCGAGATGCCCGGAAGACAAACCTGTTTTTTCGCAGGCGCGAATCAATCCCCTGACTAATTTTGACCTGTCAAAAGATTCGCGCTTGCCGTCCCGCTTGATCACCGTAATCGGTACAAATTCTATGCGTTCGTAAGTTGTGAAGCGGTGCTGGCAGCTCAAACACTCACGCCGCCGACGGATGCTTTGACCTGATTCGGCTGAACGCGATTCTAGAACGCGGCTATTTGTGTGTTGGCAGGAGGAACAGCGCATGATTGCTGATTTTAACAGGCATTGCCAGCAAATTGCCATTCATCTAACCGCCTGGGGTCTGATGAATGGCTGGACTAGAAAAATCACTTAGCACACAGCGGTGAAATAGTCCCGCACCAAATTAGATCACTATGATGCGGGCTAACCGCAGTCCGGTTCAAGATATTTTGGACTTGCTGGAGGCGTATAGCTAATTATTTGCCAATCCGGGGAGGTTCCCGAAAGGCGATCGCAAAAAATAGTACGCCTATGGCTAAAGCCAGAATCAAAATGTAAGCAACGCTTTCCATGTTAAATTTTCCCTATCTTCCCTTGCCGTATTATTTTATCTTAATTGCTGGTTTTATTATTAACTAAAAAAAACCCGGTTTCTTCAAGAAACCGGGTTTTTGTGTAGCGGGGAAGTTTCCCCCCTAGCCAGAGGCTGGCGAAATTTAGAGAGGTTCTTCTCTTCTGGTGGTTACGTCGCCCAGTTTTTGGAACAAGCCCCACTCGACTTGTTCTTCCATGTCAGCCTCAACCCCAGCAAACACGTCGCGGAAGATTGTCCGAGAACCGTGCCAGATATGGCCGAAGAAGAACAGCAAAGCAAAGCAAACGTGTCCGAAAGTGAACCAACCGCGAGTCGAAGTGCGGAACACCCCGTCAGAGTTCAAGGTTTCACGATCGAATTCAAACACTTCACCTTTTTGAGCAGCGCGAGCAAACTTTTTAACATCTAGAGGATTATCAAAGGTTTGACCGTTAAGTTCGCCACCGTAGAAGCTGACGGTAACTCCGCTTTGTTCAAAGCTGTATTTTGATTCAGCACGGCGGAAGGGGATGTCAGCGCGAACGACCCCATCTTTGTCCGTCAAAATTACTGGGAAAGTTTCAAAGAAGTTGGGGAGGCGGCGAACCGACAATACCCGACCTTCGCTATCAGTAAATACTGGATGGCCCAGCCAAGATTTAGCAATACCGTCGCCGTTGACCATCGCGCCGGCCCGGAACAAACCGCCTTTAGCAGGAGAGTTGCCCACGTAGTCGTAGAAAGCCAATTTTTCAGGAATTTGTTCGTAAGCTTCTTGGAAGTTTTGGCCCCCGGCCAAGCTAGCTTGAGCTCTGCGATCGATTTCTTGTTGGAAATAGCCGCTGTCCCACTGATAGCGAGTCGGGCCAAAAAGTTCGATCGGAGTCGCAGCAGAACCGTACCACATCGTACCTGCAACCACAAAGGCTGCGAAGAATACGGCAGCGATACTGCTAGAAAGTACAGTTTCGATATTCCCCATCCGCAGGGCTTTGTAAAGACGTTCCGGCGGCCGCACTGTCAAGTGGAACAAACCGGCAATTACGCCGACTACGCCCGCTGCAATGTGGTGAGCCACGATGCCGCCCGGATTGAAGGGATCGAAGCCTTCAGGGCCCCAAGAAGGCGCCACTGGCTGGACGTGACCGGTCAGGCCGTAGGGGTCGGACACCCACATTCCCGGACCAAAAAGTCCCGAAAGGTGAAATGCGCCGAAGCCGAAGCAGAGCAAGCCGGAGAGGAACAGGTGAATGCCAAACATTTTTGGCAAGTCGAGGGCTGGTTCACCGGTGCGAGGGTCTCTGAAAAGTTCTAAGTCCCAAAATACCCAGTGCCAAACTGCTGCTAAGAACAGCAGGCCCGAGAGAACGATGTGAGCGACGGCGACGCCTTCAAAGGACCAGAAGCCCGGATCGACGTTACCTTCGCCGGTGATGCTCCAACCGCCCCAAGAACCCGTAACTCCCAAGCGAGTCATGAAGGGCAACACGAACATCCCTTGACGCCACATTGGGTTCAGAACTGGGTCTGTGGGGTCAAAAACTGCTAGTTCATAAAGGGCCATTGAGCCGGCCCAACCTGCCACGAGGGCAGTGTGCATTAAGTGTACAGAAATCAATCGGCCTGGGTCATTTAAGACGACTGTGTGTACGCGATACCAGGGTAGTCCCATTGACTGCGGTTCTCCAAGGTGTAAGTGATGATGTCTATTTTTACGGAAAAATCAGATTCTGAATCCGCAGCAGTTACCTGCAGGGTTTAAACTCTGCCTTTTGCCGACTGCCATCTACCTTCACAGGTGGAGGCATAAAAATGAAAGTTATTTAAAGAAGTGTATCGAGTGTTAGAACCGATTGCAATATGTTGAGCATTACATTAGTTGCGGGTTGCCCATTTCGCAGCGGGCGGCGATCGTCCCGAGGCGTTCGAGGACTTGCTCGGCATCGATCAGTCTGGTGAGGGTGACATTGCCGATATTTTTGGCAGGATCGGCGGGATCGGGACGGACTGCTGGTTGGACTTCTACCATGAGTACGGCGTCTTCTACGCGGTAGAGCCACATTTTTTCGTTGCGATCGGAAAGACAGAGGTTGAGCTGTTGGATGTCCGGCGCCCGCCTCCAGGCGGCGTGACTCCACTCGCCACCTACCCCCCAGACGCGCCCTACTTTCCAGCCGTCGGATAAGAAGAAGTATTTCACTTGTGTACGCTTGTTGAGATTTTTTTGTCTAACATAGCGCAAAACTGCAACAGTACGGAATGATTGAACCGCGAAGGCGCCAAGGACGAGAAAAAAGAAGAGTAGAGAAGATGTAGGTAATCTGCAAGCTGTTGGGGGTAAATCTACAGAATTGTCAGATAAGTTTCGGTCTGGCTAATCGGCAAAACCTCCAATCTTAGGTTTTTCAAGTTGAGTGCAGTTCCCAGCATTTCGAGGAGGAATACTCGTCACAGCGGCTCTCTTGGGTTAGAAAGTTCTAACTATCCAAATGTGTATTATAGCCCTAACAAAATTGTGGTAATTTTGCTCTTTTGGTCGCTGGCTGTCGATCGAATTATCGAGCATAATGTTAATCTTGATTAATCTGCCTGAATTTGAGCCTAATCAACCAGCCAAATTCAGATTAAACCAGACATCCATCCGCGTTCATCTGCGTTCATCTGCGGTTAAAAATCCCCCATGAATATTTTTGCCAAAAACCCAATCCCAAAACGATCAACATTACTGCTAAAATAAAGTACGAGTCCTTGCCGCTCAAACGCAGACCATGACCGCACAAACTCCAGTACAATTCCAAGACAGTTTCGACATCATCGTAGTAGGTGGCGGACACTCCGGCTGCGAAGCCGCCCTCGCCACTTCTCGCCTCGGCTGTCGCACCCTTCTCCTCACCCTCAACCTCGACAAAATTGCGTGGCAACCTTGCAATCCGGCTGTCGGAGGCCCGGCTAAAACCCAACTTACTAACGAAGTTGATGCGTTAGGCGGGGAAATTGGCAAAATGGCCGATCGCACCTACTTACAAAAGCGCGTCCTCAACGCTTCGAGAGGCCCCGCAGTTTGGGCGCTGAGAGCACAAACTGACAAGCGGGAATACGCCGCTGTAATGAATAATATTGTCGAAAATCAAGAGAATTTAACCATCCGGGAAGCGATGGTAACAGACTTAGTTTTGGGTAAAAACGAAGAAGTAATCGGAGTTGAAACATACTTCGGCGTCGCCTTTGAATGCAAAGCAGTAATTCTGACCACAGGCACTTTTTTAGGTGGCACGATTTGGGTGGGCAATAAGTCGATGCCCGCCGGACGTGCGGGAGAATTTGCCGCCCTTGGCTTGACGGAAACTCTCAATCGTTTGGGCTTTGAAACAGGCAGGTTAAAAACAGGAACTCCGGCAAGAGTTGACAAGCGTACTCTGGATTATACCAACCTAGAACCGCAGCCGGGAGATGCAGAGGTTCGCTGGTTTAGTTTCGATCCAGAAGTTTGGGTCGAACGGGAACAAATGCCTTGTTATTTGACTCGAACTACGCCAGCTACTCATCAGTTAATTAGAGACAATTTGCACCTTTCTCCAGTCTACGGCGGCTGGGTTGATGCGAAGGGGCCACGCTATTGTCCGAGTATTGAAGATAAGATTGTGCGGTTTGCGGATAAGGAAAGTCACCAGATTTTTATTGAACCCGAAGGTAGAGATATTCCTGAACTTTATATCCAAGGATTTTCTACTGGTTTACCGGAAAATTTGCAATTGCAAATGCTGCGGACTCTTCCGGGTTTGGAAAAGTGCGAGATGATGCGCCCTGCTTATGCTGTGGAGTACGATTATTTGCCTGCTACTCAGTGCTTTCCCACGCTGATGACTAAGAAGATAGAAGGGCTGTTTTGCGCGGGTCAGGTGAACGGTACAACTGGATATGAGGAGGCGGCGGCACAGGGGATTGTGGCGGGGATTAATGCGGCCAGGTTTGCGAAAAATCAGGAGATGATTGTGTTTCCTCGCGAGCAAAGTTATATCGGCACTTTGATCGATGATTTGTGTACGAAGGATTTGCGGGAACCTTACCGGATGTTGACTTCGCGATCGGAATATCGGCTATTATTGCGATCGGACAATGCTGACCAACGCTTGACGCCGCTGGGACGGGAAATTGGTTTGATTGACGATCGCCGCTGGCAGTTATTCGATCGCAAACAAGCTAATATTGTGGCAGAGAAGGAACGCTTGTACTCGACGCGGGTGAAAGAGCACGAGGAAGTTGGCAAGGCAATTTTTGCGGACACTCAACAAGCAATTAAAGGTTCAATTACTCTGGCTGATTTGTTACGTCGTCCTGGTTTTCATTATGTGGACTTGGAACGCTACAATTTAGGCAATTCTAGTCTGAAGTTGGCTGAGAAAGATGGTGCAGAAATTGACATCAAATATTCCGGCTATCTGCAAAGACAGCAAAATCAAATCGATGACATTGCCAAACACGAACGCCGACAATTGCCTGCTGATTTGGATTACATGGCAATTACAACTCTCTCCAAAGAATCGCGGGAAAAGTTGGCCAAGGTGAAACCGCTGACGATTGGCCAAGCTGCCAGAATTGGTGGGGTAAATCCGGCTGATGTTAATGCTTTGTTGATTTTTCTGGAAGTGCGAAACCGTCAGCAGCCAGCGGGTGTTGGTAAATAAGCTAAACTAGAGGTGTCTCAAGGCTCCCTTGAATTTTATGAAATAGCAGTATGAAAAAGTGTGACTATTGTGGAACCACTATTTTGTGCGGCGGCTTTCATATTGATGGATATAGATTCTAGGCTTTGCTGATTCACGGTAGGAATCAACTTTTATCGGAAGTTACAAAACTCACCCGACTGGGCTTAGAAAACTTCCGAAATCTTGAATTTATACCTGTATTCAGCAACGCCAAAAACAAGGAAAACTGGCAGAATGTCAACTCTAATTGATGAAATTCTGCCAGTATATTGTAGATATTGAGCAATCATCGAGCCAACTCTGAATTTCACAAACATCCTGCATAATAATCAGCGTTGATCCGTGCTTCAAACATCCCCGAAATCCCACCACTTTTGCCCCCCTCCAAGCCTTAGAAGACCAGCAAGATGCCTTGCTGTACGCTTATATACGCGCTAACTGGTGGTACTGGGAATAGAGCGGAATCTGGTATTGGGCGATCGTTGCACAACCGGCTACATAGTCATTCCCCAACTTCCATAAAGAGTGCGAGAGAGAGGAGGAGACAGCGAGAGGGAGAGGGGGAGAGGGGGAGAATTGGGAAACACAGTTAAATTCATCCGTGTATCCGTGCCCTTCTTCCTTCTTCCCTCTTCCTTCTTCCTTCTTCCTTCCTTTAATGTGCCCAGAGAATCACGCCAGCTTCATAAGGACTGCTGAGATTATCGTGCTTCGGCAAAACCCGCAACGACAAACCTTGCAAACCACTAGAAGTATAAGTAATGTCAGCCGTATAAAGGCTAGCATTGTTAGCATCTTCTCCCAAATACTCCATTACCACCGGCACGCCGCCGACAATATCTCCGTTAGCATCAACCGAACCTTGATAAAGTTCGACTTGCACGTCCGCAGGCGTCAATCCCATCAGATTAATCCGAGATTTAACAGAGATCGACTGATTGACCTTAACTTCCTTATCCTGGGAAATATCAACAGCCTCAATCTTAATATCCTTCCACTTCGCGAGAACGTGCTTCTTCCAGTGAGACAAATCCTTGGCAGGAGCGCAATTATCCGAAGTCATCGTGAAGAACCGATCGCTCACCGGGAAATATGCCCGCCGCGCGTAATCTTTCACCATCCGAGCAGTATTGAAGAAAGGACAGTTCAAGCGAATCGAATCCTTCATTTTCGCCGTCCAACCGCGGGGAATTCCATCAGCATCCCGGTTGTAAAATAGGGGTACAACTTCCTTTTCCATCAAGTCGTACAAAGCATTCGCCTCGACCTCATCCTGATACTTAGTATCTTCGTAAAACTCCCCATGTCCGATCGGCCAACCGGTACGAACATAATCAGCCTCATCCCACCATCCGTCAAGAATGCTGAGATTCGGCAAACCATTCATCGAAGCTTTCATCCCGGAAGTACCGGAAGCCTCACGCGGGCGGCGCGGCGTATTCAGCCACACATCGCACCCAGACACCATCATCCGAGCAACGTTAATGTCGTAGTTCGGTAAAAACACCATCGAGCTCATCGTCTCGTGCTCGCGGATGAAGTGAACGATATCTCGAATCAATTCCTTACCCGGAATATCCATCGGGTGAGCCTTCCCAGCAATCACAAACTGCACCGGGCGATTTTGATCCCGCATGATCCGCATGATTCGATCGACATCGCGCAAAAATAGCGTCGCCCGCTTGTAAGTAGCAAAGCGACGCGCAAACCCGATCGTCAGCACCTTCGGATTGAGTGCCTCCCGCGCGTGTTCGATTTCCGTTTGGGCCGCACCGCGCTCGCGCAAAGTCTTTTCCAGCCACTCCCGCGCGAACACCACCAACTCCGATCGACAGCGTTCGTGATTGCGCCATAGTTCCTCATCAGGAATCGACGACATCCTGTCCCAGAGACGATCGTCCTTGCGAGTCATTTCCCAATCCGGGCCCAGGTAGCGATCGTATAACTCCTGAGTAGACTTCGCCACACAACTGCGAGCGTGCACCCCGTTGGTAATCGAAGTAATCGGCACTTCTTCCTGTGGCAAACCCGGCCACAAACCCTGAAACATCGGGCGCGACACCACACCGTGCAAAGCCGCCACCCCGTTGACAAAACTCGACATTTTAATTGCCAAAATTGCCATATTCAGAGGTGCGGACAAATCGCTAGTATTCTCCCTGCCCAATCCCAGAAACTCATCTTGCGACAAGCCAAACATCCTAGGATAATGATCGAGATAGTGCATCACCATATCCGGCTCGAACAAGTCAAACCCAGCAGGCACCGGCGTGTGAGTCGTAAACATACTGCTCGAAACCACCACCTGTTCCGCTTCCACGAAACTCAGGTGATATTCCTCCATCAGCATCCGAATGCGTTCCAAAGCCATGAAAGCCGCGTGGCCTTCATTCATGTGATAAGCCGTAACTGTCAGCCCCAATGCCTTGAGCATTTTAACGCCACCGATGCCCAGCATGATTTCTTGGTGCATCCGCAGAGTTTTATCGCCGCCGTACAGTTGGTCGGTAATATCTTGGTCGTAGCGGCTGTTAGGTTCAATATTTGTATCCATTAGGTACAAAGGAACCGTTCCCACTTGTACCCGCCAAATCCGGGCATACACCTTGCGGCCGGGATAGTCCACCTCAATCCGCAATTCCGAACCGTCGGGATTGCGTTCTGGGTGCAGCGGCATATTGTAGAAATCGTTGAGCGGATAGCGTTCTTGCTGCCAGCCGTCGGCGTTGAGATACTGCGAAAAATAACCTTCTTGGTATAGCAAGCCGACACCGACTAAGGGCAAGCCCAAATCGCTAGCTGATTTGAGGTGGTCGCCTGCGAGCACGCCCAAACCGCCCGAATAAATCGGTAGGGCTTTAACTAAGCCGAATTCCATCGAAAAGTAAGCGTAGCATTCTTGCTGCTCGGTGCCGCGCTGTTTGCGGTACCAGGCGCGATTTTTGAGATAATCGTCTAACTGCTGGGCTGCTCGGTTCATTTGGGCAATGAAGCCTTCGTCTTCTGCCATTTCTTGCAGTCGCTCTTGAGATATGGTTCCGAGCATCAGCACCGGGTTTTGGTTGCTGGAGTCCCAGAGGTCTCGATCGAGGCGGCGGAAGAGGTCTTTGGTATCGACGTTCCAGTCCCAGTGCAAGTTGTAGGCAAGCTTGCGTAGGGGTTCGAGAATTGTCGGTAGCGACGGGGAAACGTTAAATGTGCGAATTGGCTGCATAGACAAAGCGTTTATGTTGGGGTAGCGATATTTTCCTCTGTCTTTAGGTACAAGTCCGTTATTCTGCACACTATTTTAAGTTTTAACAAGGGCGGGCGATCGCGATCGACCATCATTAAGCACACGACGCCGTGCCGTGTCCCTAACCAAGCTAAGCTTTTAACTGCGGTGGCGGGAGCGAGGACTTGATGCCTCGGAGCTGAAAATCCCTCAAGTTAAGAGCGCTGTGTCACTTTTTGGGCAAGCATCTTAACGAATAGCCGGACAACTTAGGCTCGCTGCAGCGCTATAGCAGTGATGATGTTGGGGGTGCAGCGGAGGAAAATAAGTCGCGAGACTAAGATTCGCGGTCAAGAACCATAACTAATAACTAATGACTAATTAAGCAATTTGCACTTTCCTCAACATAGAATTTACCAAAAGTTTGCTAGCCTCACCAGCCGAGAGGGCAGGGCTGAAATAATAACCCTGAATTTCTTGACAGTGGAGTTCGCGCAAACACTCCAACTGCTCTTTAGTTTCTACTCCTTCGGCTACCACGCTCAAGTTCAAATCTCGCCCTAGCGTCGCTATAGCCTTGGCGATCGCCCGTTCGCAGGGATCGGTCGTCAATCCGCTGACAAAGGATTTATCTATTTTTAAGATATTCAAGGGAAACTTTTTGAGATAATTTAGAGAACAATAACCCGTGCCGAAATCATCCAGCGCAATTTGCACTCCCATATTCTGCAACTCCCTGAGAACTTTTGTGGTATAGTCCACATCTTGCATAGCTGTAGTCTCGGTAATTTCTAACTCTAAATACTTGGGTGCTAAACCGCTTTTTTCCAAGCAATTCGCTACCATTTCTAATAAATTAAATTGCTGGAACTGCCGAGCCGACACGTTGACTGCTACCCGCAAATCTGGCTGCAAAGCATCCTGCCAAGCTTTATTTTGAGTGCAGGCTGTTTGCAGCACCCATTCCCCAATAGCTACAATTAATCCGTTATCTTCGGCGATCGGAATAAATGTAGCGGGAGTAACTAAACCTAAGTGTGGATGTTGCCAGCGCAGCAGGGCTTCCATGCCCTGAATTTCCCAAGTAGTGATGTTGACTTTGGGCTGGTAGAAAACCTCAAATTCTCCCTGTTCTAAAGCCTCGTGCAGCCTGTGTTCTATAGTTAGTAACTGGCTGTCTTGGGGATTAATCGTTGAAGTATATAACTGATAGTTATTTCTTCCCATTTCTTTAGCGCGGTACAAGGCGGCATCGGCATTTTTGACTAAAGTTTCGGCATCTTCACCGTCATCGGGATAAAGGGCAATGCCGATGCTGCTGCTGACGTGAAACGGTTGTCCTTCTAGTTTAAATGGTGGCTTTAAATTGTTGAATATTCTTTGAGCTGTTTTAACTGCATCTTCTAAGCAATTGATGTCGGGAAGCAGTATGGTAAATTCGTCGCCTCCCCAGCGGGCTACCGTATCAGTCGATCGCAAAGTGTCGCTGATGCGTCCGGCAAAACCTTCTAAAAGGCGATCGCCCGCAGCGTGACCTAGTGTATCATTAATCTTTTTGAACCTGTCTAAGTCTAAAAACATCACAGCTAGCATTTTTTTTGTTTTTTTAGCTTCTCTTAATGAGGCCAGCAGCCGCTCGTTAAAAAGTATCCGGTTCGGTAAACCGGTGAGTTGGTCATAAACAGCTTGATAGCGAATAATTTCTTCAGCTTGCTTGCGCTGAGTGATGTCCATCATCGTACCGATCGCCCTTACTGCTTTGCCACTTTCATTGCGGATGATATAGCCGCGATCGAGCACAAAAACATATCCCCCCTCTGCACGGTGAAAGCTGTATTCTTCAGACCAACATTGAGCATCTGAGTTCATTGCTTGGTTGAAGCTTAACATCACTCTTGCCCGTTCTTCTGGATGAATATTTAGCCACCAAGATTCTAATTCTATCGTCTGAGTTTCGTTGAGTTTGTATCCAAAAACTTTTTCAAATTCTACGCTTAACCAATACTCATTTTTTAACAAATCAAAATCCCATACGGCATCATTGGTCGCCCGCGTCAGCAGGTGAAAGCGTTCTTCGCTTTTGCGCAGTTTTTCTTCGGATTGCACCCGTTCCGTTACATCCCGAAAACTGAATACTCGACCAGTAATTTTGCCTTTCGTGCGCTGGGGCAACGAGTAGCGCTCGAAGATCCTGCCATCTCTCAACTCGATGAGATCGTAACTTTCTTCTGTGGGGCGATCGGACAATTCTTTAGCACGGTTGAGAAATATTTCCGGATATTTTAACTGGTTGATTCCAAACCCCACAATTTGGTGGTTATCTCTCGAATCAACCAGTAAATCCGGCAACTGCCACATTTCGGCAAATTTACGGTTAAAGCTGACAACGTTTCCTCCACTGTCAACCGCCAGAATACCGTCAGCAGTAGATTCAATGGTTGCTTGAAGCAATGAAACAGATGTTTCTAGTTCTAACTCTGCTAATTTGCGATCGCTGATGTCAAATGCTGTGATTAATATTGAGGCTTTTTTTTCAAATTTTATAATATCTACAGTTGCTTCAATCCAGCGCATTTGTCCGGTTTTCGCGACTATTATTAATTCATATTTTGACCCTGCATTTGAGCGTGCGTGGCTGGATTTACCCCAGTTTTTAACTATTTCTATAAAATCTCGATGAATTATGTCGTATAAATCCAATGCTAGTAATTCTTCGCGAGTATATCCTGTCAGAGCTTCAGTCTGAGCATTGACATAGCGGAACTGTCTGCGGTGATAGATAAACGCAACAGCATTAACAGTTTCTATCAGTTGGCGAAACTTTTTTTCACTGCGCCGCAAATTTCTTTCAGCCCGCTTGCTATCGGTAATATCTTGTGCTATGTATAACTTACCGCTGACCTTGCCTTGACCGTCGCGAATAATTAAAATAGAAAGCTGTACAATTATTTTTTTTCGGTGTTTAGAAAGGTAGACTTTTTCGACGTTGCGAACAGAACTTTCGACTGTTAAACTTGCTAACTCTAGCTCGGGTGGCGGTGATTCATTTTTCTTAAAAAGTCCAGCTATTGGTTTGCCTAACAGCTCTTTTTTAGAGTATCCCAGAAGTTGACAGGTAGCTTGGTTTAACGACAGGATATGGCCGCCCGGGGTGGTCGCAATTATCGAGACGTTCATTTCCTCGCAAATATCGAGAGCATATTCGGCAGCTTGCTGCAAATCTTGGGTCATTTGGGCAATAGTATGCCAGATATCCAGTTCTTTTTTTGGATACAACACTTTTTCTCCTTTTGGTAGCTTGTCATTATCTGTTTCAGACTTCGTTTTAATTAACCTCATATTCTTGGATAATATATTTACTATTTTACCCCTAATTAATAATGAGATAAAAAAAATGAAAACCAGATAATTACCGATTATTTTTAAGCTAAAATTAGGTTCTTTTATCTGACTTTCCTGAGATTGTATATAATTGTAAGTCGGTAATTCTACTGGCTCAATTGGGGATAATTTATCCAAAAATAATGTGGCGCTTGCAGAAGTAAGGGGGCGAGATGCCGAGGGCAAATAGCTATGTTTCTGAGATCGAATCAAAATCCATTCTACAAGGAGAGTTCCATGCCCATCTCCTAGACTTGTCGGTAACATTTTTGGATTTATGCCACATCCCACACCAAAAATAGCAACCGCGAAATATCCCAACATTAATTGAAAAATTATTTTCATTGGCTCTATTTCCTAATTTTAAATATTTTTTTAACAATCATAAATCTCAAAAAGTTTAGCAGAACTTTCTCTACCATAGGAAAACCCAGCCACCCGGAATTTATGTGGATTTGTAAATTAAAATTTGCCAAGCTAATAATTTAGCTTTATAACTAATTACAATTTTAATCTTAATCTAAAATATGTCATCAGCCATTGTGCCACAAATTATCCGCCATTCTGCCTAGACACCGGGTGGGAGCGCTAAAATTAGATAATTCCCGCAAGGAGGCGACCGGGACTTGTTAGAAAAATAAACAATTAGCTTAAAATCGATGCAGAGGTCCACTAATTGAACCCATGAGTCAGACCATCCCAGAACTCCAAAAAGAAGTCCGCGCGCTGCAAGCAGAAGTTACCGCCCTGCAAGAGTCGCGGGAAAAACTTGGCATACAGCGCTCTGAGTGCCGAGTGGCAGTCAGTTTTCCCAAAAATAATACTCCTGAAGCCATTGCTGAGTTCCACCAGCAAACTGCTGCTTTTGGGGAGCAGTGGTTGCAGCAAATCCAGGAGATTGACCGAGAAACTAAAAATATTGAAAAGCAACTGGAACAAAGACAGGCTGTACTCAATTACAAACAAGGCGAATTAGACAAATTGCTGGCCGGACAGCACTGGCAAGAAGTGGAAAACCACGTTCAAACCGGGGAAAAACGCTTGCAAGCACAAGCTCGTAGAATCAATCAAGCAGCAGCGCAGCTAGAGGCAGAAATTCAAGCTTTGAAAGCACTGTACGACCAACTCAACCCGAGTTATTCCGAGTGGTTTCAACAACCAACTCAAATAGTTGAATTTTCTGCAAAAACTATTCCTTATGCTTTTCCCAGTAGCAGTGGCTTAATCTTGGATAATAAGGAGATTGAGTGGGAAAAAAAGTAGTTTTGACTTGTAAATTTTAAAGGTAAATTAGTGATTTGAATGTCGCCGTTGAACGCTCCAATAACCAAGATAGATTCGACGGCAACATCCCAAGACTTTTACCTGCTTGTTTAAATCAAAAATACAAAACTGCCTGTGGCACCGCTAATTTTAATATTTTTGAGTTTCATTTTTTGAAACAGGTTTATTTGTAGCTCTGGTCTCAACATAAAATCTAAAATATAACAGTTCTGGACGCATCAACCGGGTTTGACGAAAAGACTTTGTTGCAGCCCTCGCTTCTGCTAAAACACCCGGTTGATGAGAGCAAGGAGTGCATAAGCTCTGTCTAAAATCTCACATAGACTTACTGATGAAACAATTGATTTGGATAGCGCTATTTATTCTAGTTGCGATGGTGGCTGTGGGTTGGCGTTCTGACTCGTGGCAGCGGTTGTCGGCTGTACCTGAAGTTGGGATCGATCGCAATATCCACACTTCCCAAAATCCTTCTCCCTTACCGCTTCCTGCTGAAAAAAATACTTTTTTTCAGTCGGAAATTGACCCGTCCAGGCTGTGGAAACACGTCGAGACTTTAGCAGGAGAAAGCGATGGAGAACGATCTCGCTCTTTTACTAGAGACTACATTTCCCAGCAATTGCAAACTTTAGGATTTTCCGCAGATTTGCAGCGGTTCGATCGCGGAATCAACGTCTTCGCTGAGAGAAAAGGCACTAACTCAAACGCCGGTGCAATTTTAGTCGCAGCGCACTATGATACGGTACCAAACTCCCCAGGCGCTGACGACAATGCGACGGGAGTTGCAGTAGTTTTAGAAGTAGCAAGATTGCTGGGTTCTCGTCCCACGCCTCGGACATTGCAAGTAGCTTTTTTCGACAGGGAAGAACTCGGACTTTTAGGCAGTTTAGCATTTACAGGTAGCGACGCGCGGTTAAAAAATTTGCAGGGAGCGATCGTCCTAGATATGGTAGGTTATGCCTGCCGCACGCCCGGATGCCAGCAATATCCCGAAGGATTGACAGCGCAACCTTTTCTAGAAGCATCGGGGGTAAAATCTCCCGACAAAGGCGAGTTTATCGCTGTGATTGGGGATGCGGAACATCCGCTGCTGTTGAAAAGTTTTGCGGAGTCGGGAAAAGCCGATTTGCCTGCGGTGGTGGCGCTGCCGGTTCCCCTCAAAGGGTTGCTGACTCCCGATGTTTTGCGGAGCGACCACGCGCCTTTTTGGTATAAAGGGATTGGTGCTGTGTTGGTGACGGATACTGCAAATTTGCGATCGCCCCACTATCATCAATCTAGCGATACATTAGCAACTATCGATCGACCTTTTTTCGCCGGTTCTGCTCAAATTGTTGTTAATGCCGTGGCTAAATTATTGGAAATTCGGTAATTAGTAATTGGGAATTGGTAATCGGTAATCTACTCGTTACCGGGCAGAGCCTGGTAACGCATATCCGGAGGCTCTGCCTCCAATTTTCCCACGCCAAGCAAGCGAGGCAGAGCCTCTAGAAATCGGTTCCTAGGCAGAGCCTAGGAACTAGGTAAAAATAACAAATAACTAATAACCAATAACCAATAACAAATGACTAACAAAGAAAACCTGCAACGGCATTTACTGCAACTAGACAATCGAGGCTACAAAGCCTACAAAGACATTAAAGGTAACTACGAATTTTCTGAATTTACATTAATTATTGATTACGTGCAGGGAGATCCGTTTGCTTCTCCCAGTAAATTTAGAGTCATAGTTACCCCAAACATTGCTCAAATTCCCCGCGAACTTTTCAAATCTCACAGTCGAGAAATAGCCCTGCGAGATTACCTAACTCGCCAGTTTGACAAAGCAGCAAATAGCATCAGCAGCAAGCGTGGCACTGGGAAAAGCGGTATGATTGCAGTGACTGGCTTCGGACAAGAAGTTTTAGAGCGAACTTCCGCATTTATCATTTCGTCAAATACATCCGATATCGCAGATTTAGGAGGAGTTGAACTGCGATTTGCCGTCGGACTTCCTGCAGGCGGACGCAGTATCTTAGGGCGACAAGCTGCTGAAATGCTGTGCGAAGATATTCCCCAAATTGTCAGCAATTCTCTCAAATATTCTCACTTAAATGCTGCCGACTGTCGCCGTCAGGTTGAAACTGTAGAAGATGCTGACTGGCTGCGGGAACAGTTAGCTGAAAAAGGATTAGTTGCGTTTGTGGCTGAAGGTTCTATTTTGCCTCGCCGCACGGGTGTTGACGATCGCCATTTGTTAAATAATGCTGTGGCTTTTCAGTCACCGCCGTCGTTAAAAGTTGAGTTTAATTGTCCGAATCGCGGTTTGATTTCCGGTATGGGTATTCCCGCTGGCATTACTTTGATTGTTGGCGGTGGCTATCACGGCAAATCAACTTTACTCAGGGCGATCGAGTTGGGAGTTTACAACCGAATTCCGGGAGATGGTCGGGAATTTGTGGTGGCTAACCCTACGGCGGTTAAAATTAGAGCGGAAGATGGCAGAAGTGTGGCGGGAGTTGATATTTTACCTTTTATTAACCACTTGCCACAAGGTAGAGATACTGTACAATTTTATACTGAAAATGCGAGTGGCAGTACGTCGCAAGCTGCTAATATTATTGAGGCTTTGGAAGTGGGGAGAATGCCTGTTTTATTGGTGGATGAGGATACGGCAGCGACGAATTTTATGATTCGCGATCGCCGAATGCAGGAACTCATCGCTAAGGATAAGGAACCGATTACGCCGTTTATTGATAAAGTTAAACAGTTGTATGCGGATTATGGCGTATCGACTATTTTAGTAATGGGGGGAAGTGGCGATTATTTTGATGTTGCGGATACTGTGATTGCAATGGATAACTTTCACGCATATAATGTGACGGAAAAAGCGAAAGAAATTTCTAAAAAATACTCGATTAGCCGTGCTGCTGAAGGGGGAGAAAATTTTGGTGAGATTACTCAAAGAGTGCCGATTCCTGCTAGTTTAGACCCGAGTCGGGGACGGCGAGATGTGCGGGTGAAGGTGCGGGATGTTGATGAATTGGCTTTCGGAACTGAGGAGATTGATTTGGGTTCTGTTGAGCAAATTGTGGACAGCGGACAGTTAAGGGCGATCGCTGCGGCAATGGTTTATGCTAAGCAGCAATACATGGACGGGAAACGCACTTTGTCGGAAATCATAGATTTGGTGATGGCAGATATTGAGGCGCAGGGAATGGATATTTTATCACCTTTTCCTGAAGGGGATTTTGCCATGTTTCGACGGTTTGAATTGGCGGTGGCAATTAATCGCCTTCGCAGTTTGTCGGTTGTTGCCAAGTAGACTTGCTTAATATAAGTGTATTGTTGTCCTACTTTTGATATGCTGACAAAAGTGAGTGCAAAAACCGCGATTGAAGTATGACAGGCAATATAGGACAACTGACTGCTTTAAGCGATCGACCTTATATAGTATTAAGCAATCAAGGGGAAATTTTACAGTTAGAGTTAAAACAGCGGCAGCACGTATTGGGGCGCGCTCGCACTCGTGCTGATTTAGTCATTCCCGATGCTTGGCGGGCAGTTTCCGGGGTTCACGGTGTTTTGCGCCAAATTGGGGATAATTACTGGATTTACGACGGTGACGGGCAGCGGCCGAGCACTAATGGCTTATTTGTCGATCGCACTCGCATCACTCCCAATGACGGTTATTGTCTGAAAGACGGCACAGAAATTAAAATCGGTCTCGATCCTCAAAATCAAGTTTTGCTGACTTATTTTAATCCGCTGGCGAATCAGGTTGCTGTCCCTAACAAGCAGTCAATTCTTCTTAAAAATCGGTCGGTTTTGTTGGGCCGCGATCCAAACGCTTCGCTGCAATTAGATGCGCCGCTTGTTTCTAGACGCCACGCCACAATCGACCAAGACAGTCGCGGCAATTATATTTTGCGAGACCACAGCGTTAACGGGGTTTTTGTTAACGGTCAGCGAGTGACAAATTCTGTACAGTTGTCCGAGGGAGATGCAATTCGGATCGGCCCGTTTACTCTAACTTACCGCAGCGGTGAGTTGCAGATGCAAGACTCGGGCCATCAAATTCGTTTGGATGCTGACTGTCTGGTGATTCCGAAGCGTTTGGATAACATCACTTTGGCGATCGAACCGGGGCAGTTTGTGGCTTTAGTCGGCGGTAGCGGCGCTGGCAAATCTACTTTAATGCGGACGCTTTTAGGCATTGAAAAAACCACTAACGGCGCTGTGTTTCTCAACGGCGACAACCTGCGCCAAAACTTCAATATTTACCGCAATCAAATCGGTTACGTGCCTCAAGAGGATATTGTGCACCTCGATTTGACAGTAGAAGAAGTCTTGAGTTATGCAGCTAAATTGCGCTTACCTCCCGATACAGATGTCAATCAGGTAGTTGCAAAAACTTTAGAAGATATTGAAATGACTCACCGTCGCAAGGCTTTGGTAAAACAGCTTAGTGGCGGACAGCGGAAGCGGGTCAGCATCGGAGTCGAACTGTTAGCAGACCCGAAACTTTTCTTTTTAGACGAACCGACTTCAGGACTCGATCCGGGTTTGGATAAGAAGATGATGCAACTGCTGCGAAATTTGGCAAATCAAGGCCGGACGGTGATTCTGGTGACTCACGCGACGGCAAATATCACGATGTGCGATCGGATTGTGTTTATGGGTCGCGGCGGACGCCTCTGTTACTTCGGCCCGCCTAGGGAAGCGATCGATTTTTTTGATGTCAAAACGGGCGATTTTGCCGACATTTATAACGAATTAGAAACAGGAGAAACCAACGTTCAAAGCTGGGCAGAAAAATTTAATAAATCTCCCTACTATCAGTGCTATATTGTCAACCACTTCAGCACAGGCAAGGCGAATGCAACAACGCCTTCAGCACCCAAATATCAATCTTTTGTAAAACAACTAGTTTTGCTCGCCCAGCGCTATTTTCAGCTTATTTCCCGCGACTTAGTTAACTTGAGTTTAGCTCTTTTGACAGCGCCGATCGGCATTAGTTTACTGCGGCTAGCCGTCAGAGATAAAGACCCATTAATTGGCGCACCGGAGGCAACTTTAGCACCTTTAGCGCTCAGAGTTTTATTTGTATTTACCTGCGCGGCTATTTGGGTAGGACTGGCAACTTCTCTGCAAGAAATTGTTAAAGAATCTGCTATTTATCTGCGCGAACGTTTGGTCAATTTAGGATTGTTTGCTTATTTAGGTTCAAAAATCTTTATACTTTCTGGTTTGGCAGTATTGCAAACACTATTAATGGTAGGAGTTATTCTGAGTGCTTTTAAATCCCCCGAACCGAGTTTTATTTCCTGGCCTGTGGGAGCAGGTATTACCACATTCCTAACTTTAATGAGCTGCATAAGTCTCGGATTAGTGGTTTCCGCGATTGTTAAGAATAGCTCTCAAGCTAACAGCGCTTTGCCTCTCTTATTGCTGCCTCAGATTATTTTTTCTGGAGTTTTGTTTAAGATGGAAGGTGCGGCGAGCAAGTTTTCTTGGCTGATGTTAAGCCGCTGGTCTGTGGGTGCTTACGGCTCTTTAGTTAATGTGAATGAGATGGTTCCCGCACCTACTACATTGCCGGATGGGAGTACACTTACTCAGCCGTTTGAGCCTACTCCGGTTTACGATTCAACATGGGAAAATTTGGGTTTGAACTGGGGTATTTTGTGCGTGCATATTTTTGTTTATTTGATGTTGACTCTGTGGTTGCAGAAGCGGAAGGATATTCTATGAATTATTGGCTGATGAAGTCGGAACCGGATGTTTACAGTATTGCCGACTTGAAGAGCGATCGCACTTGTACTTGGGACGGCGTTCGCAACTATCAAGCTCGCAATTTTCTACGAGAAATGAGTCGGGGAGATTTAGTATTTTTTTACCATTCCAATACTAAACTTCCGGGAATTGTTGGGTTGGTGCGTGTCGTTGAGACTGGGATTGCTGACCCAACTCAGTTCGATATGAATAGCGAATATTACGATCGTAAATCTGAGTTTGATTCACCTCGCTGGCAAACAGTGAGAGTTGAGTTTGTTGAGGAATTTCCTAAATTAATATCTTTAGATGAACTGAAACAAAAATTTAGGGCGGATGAGATTTGGGTGGTGAGGAAAGGTAATCGGTTATCGGTAATGCCTGTATCTGAAGGTGCTGCTGAGAAGATTTTGAAGATGACATAACTATAGCTAAGTAGGGTGCGTCAGCATAGCATTATTTATTCAAAAAATTATAAACTTAAAGCTGACGCACCCTACAATTATTAACTAAAGACCTGCCGCACAAACCGCCGCTCCAATTAACCCTACATTATCATTCAAAACCAATCGAACTGGCATCATTTCTAACAGCGAATCCATCCTGCCTTTGTGCCTAAAAGCTCGCATAAAACCCCCTTCTAGAATCAGGGGCATAATCTTAGCAGCAATGCCGCCAGCTACGTACAAACCGCCGTAAGGTAAAAGTGTTACAGCCAGATTTCCTGCTACCGCACCGTAAGCTTCTACAAACATTTGCATTGTTTGTTCCGAAAGCCGATCGCACTTTTTGAGTGCCGCCTGTGCAATTGTCGCCCCCGGATCGACACTCTTGTCGCTTTTACCGATTTCTGACTCCCATTTTTTGATAACTTCCCCTATCTCCGGCGATTCAGGAGCAAACTTTCTGTCCCGCAAAAACTGGTAAATTGAAACAATCCCTAGTCCCGAAACTACACGCTCGATCGAAATTCTTTGAATGTCGTGTTTGGCTAACAAATATTTCAGCAATTCAAACTCCAACTCCGAACGAGGAGCAAAGTCACCGTGTCCCCCTTCCGAAGAAAAAACCCTGATGCCATTTGCATCGGGAATTGCAAAACATTTTCCCAAACCAGTCCCCGCACCAATCACAGCAATTGGATCGTATTCGCGGGGTTTTCCTACTTGCAAAGTGTGTAAATCTCGATCGTCCAAACCCCAAACGCCGTAGCCAACCGCAACAAAATCATTAATTAAACTGACGCGGGATATTCCTAATTCTTGTTCCAGACGCTTCGCCTCCAGCATCCAAGGCAAATTAGTCAGTTTTGCAGTGTTGTTAACCACCGGGCCTGCGATCGCAAAACAAGCTTTTTCAGGTTGTGGTGCCAAATTCAACTTAGTAGCAGCTTCCGTCAAAAACTGCTGCACCATCGGTACTAAATCAGGGAACTCCCCGCTCGGATAGCGAAACTCGTAAAGAGCATTCATTTCACCGTTAACAGTCCTTTCCACCAAGCGCAAAATAGTCTTAGTTCCGCCAATATCGCCCGCTAATAATAATGCCATAAATCTTTTTTTCCACCAAAGATAACATTCCCCATTTAAACACCCACAGTATTAATTGCCAACCAAGCCCGCAGCACCTCAGCCACAGTCCAAGCTTGAGCCGTGCAGCCTCGCGGCGAGTGGGGGGCGTCGCCCTCAAAAATTTCGCCTAGACTGCCAACTCCGCCGGTCATTATATGATGTGTCATTGGTTTGAGGAATTCGCGAGCTTCTGCTGGGTCTTTGTATACGTGCAAGTGCGCCAAGACAAACGGGCCAATCAGCCAGCCCCAAGCTGTACCCTGGTGGTAGGCACTGTCGCGCTGCAATTGGTCGCCTCCGTATGCGCCGCGATACTGCGGGTGCTGCGGCGAGAGGCTGCGGAGGCCGTGAGAAGTCAGAAGCTGTTGAGCGCAGCCGTCCACCACGCCGCGACGCTGGATGGGCGTAAGTAACGGTGTATAGCGAGTTTCCTGGCGCATCCCCCCTGACAAGGAGTTGGCCCAGTGAGGAGAAATCGAGTTTAGGGGCAAGGATACGGCGAATATTTGGTTGGGCCGCAAGGAGCTATCGTGTCCGTCTGGGCCGTCCAGAACGTCGTAACAGTAACCGGTTGAGGCGTTCCAGAAGCGAGGGAACCCGGCGGCCGTTCGATCGCCCAATTGCTGGTATTCATTGTGAGGCTTGCCCAGTTTTCGAGCAAAACTTGCCATTGCTTGTACAGCATTGTACCAAAGCGCGCTGAGTTCGATCGGCTTACCAATCCGAGGCGTCACCACCCAATCGCCGATTTTCGCATCCATCCAAGTCAGTTGCACGCCGGTTTCGCCCGCGTAGACTAAACCGTCATCGGGATCGACGCGGATGTTATACCGAGTACCCTGCAAGTGCCAGTCAACAATCTCACATAACACAGGCCAGAGTTCGGTCAAAAGTTCGTCGTCGCCCGTGGCATCGATATAAGCGCGAATTGCCTCAAAGTACCACAGCGTGGCGTCTGCAGTGTTGTATTCCGGTTCGCCGCCCGCATCCGGGAAGCGGTTCGGCAGCATTCCCCGATCGACATACCGTGCAAATGTCCGCAAAATTGATCGCGCAATTTCCGCTCGCCCGGTACAGATTGTGAGACCGGGTAGGGCGATCGTCGTATCGCGCCCCCAGTCGCTGAACCAGGGATATCCGGCGATGATCGTTTTGCCTTCGGGTTCCTCCGGTAGCGGGCGGCTGACGATAAATTGGTCGGCGGCGAGCACTAAGTGATTGATCCAGTCGGGAGATTCGCTCACTTTTGACCAGTTTTGCAGCAGTTGTTGGTCATAAGTCTGGCGCACTTCTAAAGCTTTACCGCCGTTGAGTTCGGGATTTTTCTCGGTGCTGGCTATCAATGTGAGAGAACTTCCCGGTGCGATGGTCATGTGAAAAGTCGCCGCGTGCAAGTGATCCTCGCAGCAATCCAATCCGCGGTGCTTTTCGGCTGCTAAGTCCAATCCGTAATGCCAATTGTATAAAGCCGCAGAAACTCGAAATTTTGCCTCGGCTTCGGCATCCGTCAGCAGGTACAGGGGTGCAGCCTTGGGAAATGCAGTCACGCAAACCCCGCGTTCCAAGGTTTCTAGGCTCATCTGCCAGTCGTCGGCGCGAGTTGTGTGGTGGTAGTCGCGGTAGTTGACTAGGGCTTTGACAGCGAGGGCGATCGGTTGTGAGGCGCGGTGCAAGCGGTATTGAATATATGTTGTGTTAGCACCTTGCTGCATCCAAATCCGCTTTTCTAGGATAGCGTCAGCGAGAGCAAACCTCCAAACAGGCGTCGTTCCTTCGAGGTGAAAGCTTTCGATGTAGTTGTAGCCGTGGGGTTCCATCGTCGCGTCGGCCCAGCGGTTTGTATAAAGCGGATAGGCGCGATCGTTATACACAGCCGTCTCGTCCAGCTTGGCGAGCATCAAAGTGCGTCCCAGCGGGGGTTTGAGGGCAGCTACCAGCAAGCCGTGATAGCGGCGGGTGAGGAGATTTGCGATCGTCCCGCTAGCGTAACCGCCGATCCCGTTTGTGACCAACCACTCCCGAGACTCCGCCGAGTCGAGATTGCAGCAGATTTCCCGTCCAAAAGCAATAACCATACAATCCCCACTCGCGCTGATTTTTGACCTACCTTTAGGTAGATTCTCGACATGATATCAAAAGAAATATTAACCCTTGCAAGTGGCTAATTTGGCGATCGCCCCCGTGCCGATTCCTGCTCTAATTTAGACATTACTAACCGCTACTTTTGCCCAATACATGATTTTAGCCTTTGATGCCTCTGTCTAAAGTTAGTTGTTTGTTATATTAAGTAATATTACCGTCTAAACAGGCGCTGAACATTAAGGGCAAAGCATTTGATAGCGCGTCGGGCGATCGAACTACCAACCTATTTTATAAGGAGAACAGCTCAAAGTGAAGATAGGAGCAAATTACCTCGGCAATAACCAATGTGAATTTACCGTTTGGGCGCCCACCGTCAAACAAATCGCAGTCCAAATTGTTTCCTCAAAAAAACGCCTGATACCCCTGCAACAATCAGCAGAAGGTTATTGGCAAACCACAGCTACAGACATCGAACCAGGAACCCTTTACACCTACCAAATCGAAGGAAAAACCGACCGACCAGACCCAGCCTCTAAATATCAACCCCAAGGCGTACACGCTCCGTCGCAAGTAATAGATGAAAATATCTTTACTTGGACTGACACAAATTGGCAAGGCGTGCCGCTAGCCGAAATGATTATTTACGAACTGCACGTTGGTACATTCACCCAAGCCGGAACCTTTGAAGCAGTAATTCCCCAGCTAAAACAACTTAAAGAATTGGGAATAAACGCCATCGAAATAATGCCAGTAGCCCAATTCCCCGGCGAGCGAAACTGGGGATATGACGGCGTATATCCCTACGCCGTTCAAAACTCCTACGGCGGCCCGGAAGGCTTCAAAACACTCGTCAACGCCTGCCACGAACACGGTATTTCAGTAATTCTCGATGTAGTTTACAACCACCTCGGCCCCGAAGGAAATTATCTCAGGGACTTCGGCCCCTACTTTACCTCAAAATACGGCTCGATTTGGGGAGACCCCCTCAACTTCGACGATGCCTACAGCGACGGCGTGCGTAACTACTTTATTGAAAACGCCCTCTACTGGTTCCGAGACTATCACATCGATGCCCTGAGATTAGATGCAATTCAAGCAATATTTGAAGTAGGTGCAAGACCTTTTTTACAAGAACTATCCGATGCCACAGCCGAGGTTTCCCAAGAACTTGGACGGCAACTTTACTTAATAGCCGAAAGTGACTTAAATGATGTCCGCACTATACGTCCTAAAGAACTGGGGGGCTTCGGATTAGACGCCCAATGGTGCGATGATTTCCACCACGCACTGCACGCCTTGCTCACCGGAGAAGACGACCGATACTACCAAGATTTCGGCAAGTGCGAACACTTAGAAAAAGCCTTCAAAGAAAGCTTTGTTTACTCCGGCCAGTACGCCCCCCACAGAAAGCGGAAACACGGCAATTCTGTTAAGGATGAACCGGGTCATAAATTTCTAGTATTTTCCCAAACCCACGACCAAATTGGCAATCGCATTTTGGGCGACAGATTATCCAAAATAGTTGACCTTGAAGGATTGAAACTCGCAGCCGGAACCGTTTTAATTTCTCCCTACATTCCCTTCTTTTTTATGGGAGAAGAATACGGAGAAGAAGCACCGTTTTTTTACTTCATTTCCCACTCGGACGAAAACTTAATTGAAGCTGTCCGCAAAGACAAACAACAAGAATTTAAAATCTTTGAAGGCAGAGGCGAGTTTAACGACCCCCAGAGTCCTGAGACTTTCAATAAGTGTAAGTTAAACTGGGAAAAACAAACCGAAGGCAAACACAAAATCCTTTGGGAATGGCATCAACATTTGATTCAACTGCGGCGGACAATACCGGCACTTAAAAAACTCGACAAAAACAGTCTAGAAGTGTCAAGCATTGAAGCAGAAAAAATCTTATTTCTACGTCGCTGGACAGATGACAGCCAGATATTCTGCATTCTAAACTTCAACAGGCAAGAGGTAGCTTTTACGGCTGCACTTCCCCAAGGCAACGGTCACAAAATTTTAGACTCTGCTGATGAAAAATGGATGGGTTCAGGTTCTAGCTTGCCTGAAAAGATAACTTCAGAGCAAAAATTGACCATTAAACCGCAGAGTTTCGCACTCTATGAATTACAGTAATTAAACCCAGAGGTAGAGCCTCAAATACAGGCGTTACCCGGCAGAGCCTAGGAACAAGAAACAGGAGGCAGAACCTGTCTCGTTCTCAGCCTCTGCCGCAGAATATAGTCCCACAAGAAACGGGAGGCAGATCCTCTCTCATTCCCCGTCTCGGCCTAGGAATGCAGTCGAGGAGGCTCTGCCTCATATATTAAAAAAGAAAACCCTAAAAAACCTGGAGTAAAATTAACATGATGAGAATTCCCACAACAACTTATCGGATTCAATTTCATGGAGGTTTTAACTTTGAAGCCGCCAAACAAATCCTTAGCTATCTGGAAGATTTAGGAATTACCGACGTTTACGCTTCACCGATATTTAAAGCAAGAAAAGGCAGCTCTCACGGATACGATGTCGTTGACTCAAATCAGCTCAATCCCGAATTGGGAACATCAGAAAATTTTGAAGCCCTCACCTACGAAATCAAGAAACGGAACATGGGATGGCTGCAAGATATTGTCCCGAACCACATGGCTTACGACACTCAAAACTTGCTGCTGTTAGACGTATTGGAACACGGGCCAGATTCCGACTATTTCGATTACTTCGATATTGAATGGAATCACGCTTACGAACATCTCAGAGGTCGAGTGCTGGCTCCGCTGCTGGGCAATTTTTATGGAGAGTGTTTGGAAAATGGCGAGATTCAACTCAAATACAGCGAAATAGGGCTGACCATAAATTATTATAGCTTACAATTGCCAGTAAGAATTGAATCTTATGCTAAATTTATCAGTCATAATTTGGGGCATTTAGCCAGGGAATTAGGCAGACGCCATCCAGATTTTATCAAGTTTTTAGGAATTCTTTATTTGATTAAAAATACACCTTCCGAAACTAAAGGTAAAACCAGATACGATCAGATAGCTTTTGTCAAAGGACTGCTGTGGGAACTCTACAATCAAAATCCCCTTGTACAGGAATTCATTGATGAAAATATCAAAGTTTTTAACGGAGAAAAGGGAAATGCCGAAAGCTTTAATCTGCTAGACGATTTGCTTTCCGAGCAGTTTTACCGTCTGTCTTTCTGGAAAGTCGGGGCCGAAGAAATTAACTACCGAAGGTTTTTTACAGTAAACGAACTTATTTCGGTAAAAGTTGAAGAAATTAAAGTTTTTCACAAAAACCATGCTCTGATATTCGACATGGTTGATGAGGGAAAGTTTACTGGATTGAGAATCGACCACATCGATGGACTTTACGACCCCACAGAATATTTGAAACGGCTCCGGGAGAAAATCGGAGACACTTATATTACTGTTGAAAAAATTCTGGAACACGAAGAAGATTTGCCGTCATATTGGCCGATTGAGGGAACTAGCGGCTACGACTTTTTGAATTATGTAAACGGCGTTTTTTGTCGGTGCGATCGCGAACAGCAATTTAGCGAAATATATCAGAGATTTACTCGCTTGAATGTTCCCTACGAACAGTTGTTTTTAGATAAAAAAGGGCTGATTGTTGAGAAAAACTTGGCGGGAGATGTAGACAATCTAGCTCAACTTTTGAAGAATATCTCCGGTCAATCGAGACAGGGGAATGACTTTACTCGCCCCGGTTTGGAAAAAGCATTGGCGGCTGTTTTGACGATTTTTCCAGTCTACCGAACTTACATCAATCAAGATGGCTTGAGAGAGTCCGATCGCACTTACGTAAAATATGCGATCGCCCATGCCAAAGAACAAGTACCGCGACTCCTCAAGGAACTTAATTTTATCGAAACGGTGCTGTTGCTCGAAGAAGAAGAAACTCTAACACCCGAACAAAAAGAGCAGCGCAGGCACTTCGTAATGAAACTCCAGCAGTTGACAGGCCCATTAATGGCAAAAGGCGTTGAAGACACGCTTTTATACGTCTACTATCGGCTTTTATCCCTCAACGAAGTGGGAGGAAATCCCAGTCAGTTTGGCGTGTCCCTGGGAGATTTTCACGAGTTCAACAAACAACAGCAAGCCGCTTGGCCACACAAAATGAATGCGACAGCTACCCACGATACTAAACGCGGCGAAGATGTGCGAGCCAGAATAAACGTTTTGTCAGAAATTCCCGATGAATGGGAACAGCAAGTCAGGTCTTGGAGAGAGGTAAACTCCTCTAAGAAAGTCAACTTTGTGAATCGAATGGTTCCAGATACTAATGACGAATACTTCCTGTACCAAACTCTGCTCGGCAGTTTTCCCTTTGAGGGAATTGAAAACACTGATTATGTCGATCGCCTGAAAGATTATGTCATTAAAGCCGTCCGCGAAGCCAAAGTTTATACGGCTTGGCTGAGACCCGATAACGATTACGAAGCTGGTTTTATGACCTTTGTCGATAGCGTTCTCGAACCTTCGGAACAAAATCAGTTTCTCAATAAATTTACACCTTTCTGTAAAAAAGTAGCTAATTACGGAATTTTCAATTCTTTATCTCAAACGCTGCTGAAAATCACGGCTCCGGGCGTTCCCGACATTTATCAAGGGACGGAATTTTGGGATTTAAGCCACGTCGATCCGGATAACCGCCGTCCCGTTGATTTTGACCGCAGAATCGAGGTTTTGCGGGAAATTAAAGAGCAAGCTCAGACGGATATTTTGCAACTGGTTGAAGATTTGATTGCGACGCGAGAAGATGCGAGAATTAAGTTATTTTTGACGGCAAGAGCCCTAGAAGCGAGAAAAAAATACTTGCAAGTTTTTCAATCAGGCGATTATCTGCCCCTGCAAACAGTTGGCACGTTTAAAGATAATGTTGTTGCCTTTGCCAGAAGCTTTGGAGAGACTACGGTTATTGTCATTGCTCCCCGGTTTTTGACGGGAATTGTCAAACCGGAAGAAATGCCGATCGGCAAACAAGTCTGGAAAGATACTAATTTGAAATTATCCGAGCAAATGCCGTCGGTTTGGAAAGATGCAATTACAAATCAGGCGGTAGAAAGTAACGGTACGTTGGCAATTGGTGAAGCTCTGACTTACTTTCCAGCAGCTCTGCTGATCGGTAAAAAATAGCAATTAAAAGCTGGAAAATTCCCGAATAATCCGAGATTCCCAGCAGGCGGACTTGAGGCTCTCCCTCAATATATTCCTTCCCAGGCACAGCCTGGAAGTAAACCCATAGGGGCACGGCAATGCCGTGTCCCTTTTTAGAATTGATATTAAACCTGATTTGAAGTCAAAAAACCGATCGCCCATACCAACCAAACAAAATTTATACAACAAAGACGGCAAATACAACACAACGTATACGGTTTGCCACAATACCCGAATCGATCGCACACCGTACATTGGGAAGAGTAAAGAAAAGCAAAGCAGTCAACAACTGTAGCGGTGCAAGCCTCACGGATGCAACCGTCCCCCAAGAGGTTCGGTAAATACCCCTTCATCGCAAGGTCTACCGCCCGCAGTATAGAGATCAGCACCCTATCGAAGACTGTATTAAAGCAGGACTCACTACCCGTAAACCGCGAGGTAAAATCGCAGTCCTGAATAACCAGACTATCGCACAGATAAAACACCAAAATTTTGTAGAGATTGGAGCCGGAACACCCCTATGGGAAAAGTAGTTGGAATTGACTTAGGTACGACAAACTCCTGCGTCGCAGTTATGGAAGGCGGCAAACCCACCGTCATAGCCAACGCCGAAGGGGGTCGCACCACACCTTCTGTAGTAGCATACGCGAAAAATGGCGATCAACTTGTCGGACAAATCGCCAAGCGTCAAGCCGTGATGAACGCCGAAAACACCTTTTACTCAGTAAAACGGTTTATCGGGCGTCGGGTTGATGAAGTAGCCCATGAAACCACTGAAGTTTCCTACAAAGTCCTCAAAGTTGGCAACAGCCTTAAACTAGACTGTCCCGCCCGCGGCAAGCAATTTGCCCCAGAAGAAATTTCTGCACAAGTTCTCCGCAAACTTGTAGAAGACGCCAGCAAATACCTCGGCGAAACAGTTACCCAAGCGGTAATTACTGTTCCCGCTTATTTCAACGACTCCCAGCGCCAAGCTACGAAAGACGCGGGAAAAATTGCTGGTATAGAAGTGCTGCGGATTATTAACGAACCTACAGCAGCAGCTTTAGCTTACGGGTTAGATAAAAAGAGCAACGAAACCATCCTCGTATTTGACTTAGGTGGCGGTACTTTCGACGTATCTATTCTCGAAGTAGGCGACGGCGTGTTTGAAGTGTTAGCAACTTCTGGAGACACTCACCTCGGCGGTGACGACTTCGACAAAAAAATCGTCGATTACATTGCTAACGAATTCCAAAGAGCAGAAGGCATTGACCTCCGCAAAGACAAACAAGCACTGCAACGCCTGACGGAAGCAGCAGAAAAAGCCAAGATTGAGCTTTCGAGCGTTACCCAAGCAGAAATCAACCTGCCGTTTATTACCGCGACTCAAGACGGGCCAAAACACTTGGACACGACTTTGACGCGGGGCAAGTTTGAAGAACTGTGCTCGGATTTGATCGATCGCTCTCGCATCCCCGTAGAAAATGCGATCCGCGACGCCAAATTAGACAAATCTGCAATTAATGAAGTCGTCTTAGTTGGTGGTTCTACGCGGATTCCTGCGGTGCAAGAACTGGTCAAAAAACTCCTTGGCAAAGAACCCAACCAAACGGTAAACCCGGACGAAGTGGTCGCAGTGGGTGCAGCAATTCAAGCAGGCGTACTCTCCGGCGAAGTCAAAGACATCCTGTTGCTCGACGTTACTCCGCTGTCTCTCGGCGTCGAAACCTTGGGCGGCGTGATGACCAAAATCATTCCCCGCAACACCACTATTCCTACCAAGAAGTCGGAAACTTTCTCGACTGCTGTAGACGGCCAAACAAACGTGGAAATTCACGTTTTGCAAGGCGAACGGGAAATGGCGAATGATAATAAGGATTTGGGAACCTTCCGCTTAGATGGAGTTCCTCCAGCCCCCCGTGGCGTACCTCAAATTGAAGTTACTTTCGATATCGATGCTAACGGTATTTTGAATGTAGCTGCTAAGGATAAAGGTACTGGTAAGGAGCAATCGATTAGCATTACTGGTGCTTCTACTTTGCCCAGCAATGAAGTCGAGAAAATGGTCAAGGAAGCCGAGGCGAATGCGGCTGCAGACAAAGAGCGTCGCGAAAGGATCGATCGCAAAAACCAAGCTGATTCTCAAGCCTATCAAATCGAGAAGCAGTTGGCCGAATTGGGCGATAAAGTTCCCGCTGATGACAAAACTAAGATTGAAGGGTTGGTCAAGGATTTGCGCGAGGCGATCGCCAGTGAAGATGACGATCGCATCAAAACCCTAACAACAGAGTTGCAGCAAGCATTCTACGCTGTCAGCAGCAACCTGTACCAGCAAGCAGGCGGCCCAACTGATGGCCCTGGCGGCCCTGGTGGCTACGGAGACGGCGGCCCGACAGGCGGCGGCGACGACGTAATTGACGCCGACTTCACTGAAGGCAACAAATAACAGGCTTAACTAAAAGCCCGTAGCTAGAAGCAAGAAACCCGGTTTTGAACAGAAACCGGGTTTCTGTTCATTCAAAAACAAACAACAGCCGATCGGCCCAAATCAGGAAAAATCTGCTTGAGGCAGAGTGAAAAAACTTGAATATGGTTCAATAAATATCATAAACTAGCAGTAATATAGCAATCGAGAGCAATTAAATGTCACGTTCTCCTATACAGAATTCCTCCCCAAATACTCCCAGCCCATCTCATGTTGCATCCTTGCGCCGACTCCGCCGGATCAGCCATTTACTAGACAATGCAATTCCGATTCCCGGCACAAAATACCGCATTGGACTCGATCCGATATTGGGACTTATACCGGGCGGCGGCGATTTAATTAGTTCAATTTTTGCAGGATATGTTGTCTTTAAATCCGCTCAAATGGGAGTGCCTCAAGAGACTTTAGTAAAAATGGCAGCTAATATCGTATTTGATACAGTTGCTGGTACTGTACCGGTAGCCGGAGATTTGTTGGATGTTGCTTGGAAAGCTAATGTCAAAAATATAGAATTGCTGGATGCTCATTTAGGTTCCCCCGAACAAGGCAAAAAAGCCGATTGGCTATTTGTGGCGGTGTTGCTGTTGGGTTTGATGTTAATTGTCGGAGGCGTGATATTCTTGAGTGTGATGCTTTTTGGCTGGCTATTTCAAGTGATTGCAGGACGTTGAGTTTTGGTTTGAGGATCGAGATAAATCACTCTACTGGTGTCATGTCAAAAGCATCTTATTTGAGATAATTTGTGCTTAATAAAGTATATTTGAGGATGATTGTTCACAGGTAATAACATCTGAGTTTAAGTGACGCATAGAGTGCATTCTTATTCTTTAATTTCTCAATAAAAAGCGACAATCTCACACACTCTAACCTTAGAAACACGCTACCTTAAAATCCACTCAACACTTGTTTAGTAGCCAAAAAAATACATAAATGATATGACTATCAGCTACGAAAAAACAGCGGCTGCGATAGCTCCTCAAGAAATACTAAAATATATGAGGTTTTAAAATTCAACCAACCCATGCCAAGAAAAGTTCTGGTGCTTTTACCCAAAAGAGATATGTGGCAGAAATCGCACCTATTGAGCAGAGTCTCTTAAATCATTTCGGACACATCCAAGATCGGCAGAATCTCACTTTGAACACAAGTGAGATTCTGCCGTTCCTCTGAGCGAAATCGAGGTAAATCAGCACTATTGTTATTTCTCAAATGGATTCTATAATTATAAAGCGATCGCCCTTTATTGAAATACAAAAAATATATATTAAGGATATTGACAAATATTAGTTTCTGTGCATCATATAATTTCTTTCAAATTAGCTATTGACCAGATCGCCCTTGAGTCAGATATAGTTATATAATTCAGACTATAATATCAATTTGATATAAATGCTTGAATTATCAGCCCTTGGGCTGCTACAGTTGCAACCCCTGCACGGCTATCGGTTAAAGCAACAACTGGAGCTGTTTATGAGCAGTTGCATCAGCGTCAACTACGGAGCAATTTACCCGCTGCTGAAGCGCTTGGAAGAGCGAGGGGAGATTTCGGTAATTGCCGAAGAAGCCGGAGATGCGGGTTGTCCGCGCAAAATCTACGGAATTACCGCCAAAGGGCGCGAACTCTGGCGGCAAAAAATGCTCGAACACCCTCAAGAAAGCTGGGTTAACAGTGGTTCCCGGTTCCGAATTAAGTTTTTCTTTTTTGGGGACTTAGAACCCGAAGAACGGATGAAATTGTTGGAACACCGCTTGCGAGCCTGTTACACCCGGCAAGACCATATCGAAAGCCTCAAGAGCGAATACCCACTAACCGACGGCTATCAATTCGCCTCTCGCGATCGCTGCAAGTCAGTGCTGGCGTCAGAGATAGAGTGGTTAACCGAGCAGCTAGCCAAGGAAAGAAGCGCGATCGCCGGAGTGCGTGAGTCCCCAACCTTCCCTGAATCCGCCGACTCCAAGGAAAAATCCTTCCAACTCACCCACTCAGGTGAGTCATAAGAAGGATGTGTAATCTTCTCTGGCATCGTAACTTTTGAGAGATAACAAAAAGCTTTCCTAAAAATAATCCCTCCCTAGCTTGGCTAACTGCGATCGGCAGACTAAAGCGCTTCACATACCCCAACCCCATTAAAAAGGGACTTTCTCAATTCCATCCTGTTTAAAATCGCTTGTCCTTATTCCCCCCCTGTTTGAGGGGCACCGGAGGAATCTTTAATTCCGCCAAAGTCTCAGTAAGTCCGATGTTAAAAAAAAATCTAAGTGGTGCTGCCCATGAGTTATTCTAAATCCCCAGAATCCGTCGTTGAAGCCCAAGAGCAAAAATCTCTCACACCGGAACTGCACCCAACCGATGCAGACAGCGAGCAACAGCAGGATTCTGCGGCCGTTGCCGGTCGCCCCGAACCTATTGCTAAACCACGATCGCGGTGGCCCGTAATTGCCGCGCTCGCGATCGCCACAGGCGCCGCAGGTTTCGGCTGGTACTCATGGCAATCGGGTCATAATCGCGCACAGCAACCGGCAGCAGCAGCCCAACCCCCAGGCATACCAGTCAAGCTCGCAGCCGTACAAACCAGCTCAGTCCAAGATGCCTCAGAATTTGTCAGCAGCTTAGAAGCCAAGCGTTCGGTAGAGATCAAACCCCAAGTAGAAGGGCTAGTCACGGAGATTTTTGTCAAATCCGGGGACTTCATAAACAAAGGGCAAGCCATCGCCCGCATGAAAAGCGACAGCGCCCAAGCTGACTTGAGGGAATCCCAAGCCAACCTGATTCGCGCTCAATCCCATTTAGCCGAATTGCAAGCAGGAGCAAGGCCCGAAGAAATCGCCCAAGCTCAAGCCCAAGTCGCCCAAGCCCAAGCCAACCTCGCCCAACTGCGATCGGGCTCTCGGCCAGAAGAAATTGGTCAAGCCCAAGCCCGCGTTAGCCAAGCTGAAGCCGACCTCGCCGACGCTCAAACAGGGAGCCTCTTAGAAGACATTGCCCAAGCAAGAGCGCAAATAGAGGCAAGCACAGCCGAAGCAAAATTAGCCAGCCAGCAGCTTGCCAGATATCAGGCCTTGGCAAAAGAAGGTGCAGAATCCGCCAACACCCTCGAACAATACACCCAAAAAGAAGGCACCGCCAAAGCCAATCTCCGAGAAGCTCAAAGGCGGTTCGAGCAGCGGCAAAAGAACAGACAAGCCGAGATCGAGCGCCGGACAGCAGCCTTGCAACAGCAGCGCCAAGCTTTGCGGCAATTGCAAAACGGTTCGCGCCCAGAGGAAATAGCCAAAGCCGAAGCAGAAGTCGCACAAGCCAAGAGCAGATTAGCGCAGTTAGCCAACGGTACGCGCCAAGAACAGCTCGATCAAGCTGAAGCGCAAGTTGCCGAAGCCGCCGCTCAAGTGCGCGGCTTTGAAGTACAACTGCAAGAAACTGCTGTCATCGCGCCCTTCGCGGGAGTCATCGGCGACATACCAGTGAAAGTAGGTGATTACTTGCAAAAAGGTAACGCCATTGCCACCCTGACAGAGAATCAATTGCTAGACTTGCGGTTATCAATTCCTTTGGAACGGCAGCCTCAATTACGCTTAGGGCTGCCAGTACAAATGCTCGACGCTCAAGGTAAGGCGATCGCCCAAGGTCAAATCAGTTTTATCTCCCCAAACGTCAGCGCCAATTCCCAAACAATTTTAGCTAAAGCCACCTTTCCCAACCCCGGTGGCGAACTGCTTAATCTCCAGTTTGTAAAAGCTAAAGTCATCTGGAAACAGAACCCCGGAATTTTAGTTCCAGTAACAGCAGTCACTCGCTTAGGTGGGGAAACTTTTGTGTTCACAGCTCAAAAGCCGGAACAGCAAAAACCTGGAATGCCACCTTTAGTAGCGCGCCAAAAAGCCGTGAAATTGGGAGCGATTGAGGGGAATAATTATCAAGTTATCGAAGGTTTGCAAGCCGGGGAAAAAATTGTTACCGCAGGCATCCTTAACCTGACAGACGGCGCTCCCATTATGGCTCAAGAGGAAGGAAAAGGAGCAGGAGAAAAATTACCAGTAGGAAGCACAAAATAACGTATGTTGTTGCGCTGCAGCCCTCTTGATTCACCTCTTAAGAGCGCTGAAGCGCAACTATGTACCTTATATGAAACTACTTGATTGCTCAGCTATTAAAAAGGGGGCTATTTGAATTTGTGACTGAAGGGCAATTAGGAATTAGGAATTAGAATTAGCAATTAACAAAATTATGTTTGCAGATTTCTTTATTAAACGACCAGTCTTTGCTAGCGTCTGCGCCTTAATTATTATCTTGGTAGGCGCAATCAGCATTCCCACCCTACCTATCGAGCGCTTCCCCGACATTAGCCCAACCCAAATTAACGTCACATCTAACTATAGCGGTGCGAGTGCTGAAATTGTCGAAAATGCAGTTACGAACATCCTAGAAAGACAAATCAACGGCGTTGAAGGACTCAAATATCTAACTTCCAGTAGTAGTAACGATGGCACTAGCACCATTACAGCTACCTTTGATTCCTCGCGCAACAAAGACATTGCCGGCGTCGATGTTCAAAATCGAGTTGCAGTTGCTCAACCACAACTACCAGATGCCGTACAACGCACAGGAGTTAGAGTTACCAAACAATCTACAAGTCTCCTATTAGCGATCGGTTTATTTACAGAAAATAAAGAATACGACACCATATTTTTAAGCAACTACGCTGACCTATATTTAGCAGATGCTTTAAAGCGGGTAAAAGGTGTTGGCGACGTGCGAATTTTTGGGGAAAGACGCTATGCAATGCGTTTATGGATAGACCCCAATAAACTAGCAGCTCGCCGTCTCACAATGCAAGATGTAACGACGGCTCTCAACGAACAAAACTTGCAAGTTGGTGCTGGGAGAGTTGGTCAAGAACCGGCTCCACAGGGACAAATGTATCAAATTGACTTGCGTGCTGAAAGTCGCCTCAAAGAACCAGCCGAATTTGAAGAAATTGTCCTCAAAACAGAGACAAATGGAACGTTAGTTAAATTAAAAGATGTGGGGAGAGCAGAACTAGGGGCAGAGAATTACAGCTCATTTCTGCGATTTCGAGGCAATGATGCAGTAGGTTTAGGGATTTACCAACTGCCTGGAAGTAATGCTTTGAATGTTGCCCATGCCGTCAAAACAGAAATGGAAAAACTAGCTGTTGCTTTCCCTCCGGGGTTGGTACACAGAGTAGCGCTGGACACGACTTTGTTTGTAGAAGAGTCGATGGCAGAAGTAGTCAAGACATTATTTGAAGCAGTCTTGCTAGTGGTGATAGTGATTTTTGTTTTCTTGCAAGACTGGCGCACAACTATTATTCCTACCATCACAATTCCAATTTCTTTGATTGGGACGTTTGCCTTTATCAAAGTTTTCGGATTTACGATTAACAGTTTATCTCTGTTTGGCCTGACATTAGCGACCGGATTAGTGGTTGATGACGCTATCATTGTAGTAGAAAATATTGACCGCCTGATCCGACAAGGGATGAATGCCCGCGAAGCGGCTTTTGAGTCAATGCGGGAGCTTTTTAGCGCTGTAATTGCGACTTCTTTAGTGTTGATGGCAGTATTCGTGCCAGTGGCATTTTTCCCCGGAACTACAGGAGCGCTTTATAAACAATTTGCGCTGACAATTGCTTTTTCAGTTCTGCTTTCTACCTTTATTGCTATTACTCTCACCCCCTCACTTTCAGCTATATTACTGCGTCGAGGGCCGAAGTTTGGGGGCCCGGTAGGTTGGGTTTTTGACCGTTTTAATGGAGTTCTAGATTGGGTACAGCGGCAATATCGGAAATCCTTAATATTTCTCACAGGAATTAAGACTATTGTCACCCTCGTGTTCATTGCTTCTCTGGGAGTAACAGCTTGGCTTTATTTATCAGTACCCACAGCATTTATCCCGGAAGAAGACCAGGGCTATTTTCTGACAATTATTCAAGGACCCCAAGGTGTTTCGCTGCAATACACTCAGAAAGTAATGGATCAAGTAGAAGAAGAAATCCTCAAACTTCCTGAAGTTGTCGGGACTTTTTCAGTGGGTGGATTTGGTTTTAGCGGTAGCACTTCTAATCAAGGCATTATATTTACTACACTTAAAGCCTGGGACGAACGTCACGGAGAAGATCAAACTGTACAAGCGATTATTGGTAAGTTGCGGGGTAAGTTTTTCTCGATTCCAGAAGCGAGAATTTTCCCTGTGAATCCGCCTGCTATTCAAGGTTTAGGTCAATTTGGGGGTTTCCAATTTCAATTGCAAGACCGCAAAGGTAACAGCGGTTTAGATGCCTTAGTCCAGACTATGGGCGGGATTTTAAAGCAGGCAAATCAGACACCGGGCTTGCAGGCGGTATTTAGTACGTTTGCAGCGAATACACCTCAGTTAATTGTGGAGGTTGACCGCAATCGAGCTAAGGCTCTAGATATTCCCATTAATGATGTTTTCAGTACGTTACAAACGGCTCTGGGTGCTCAGTATGTGAATGATTTTAACCTCCAGCAGCGCAATTATCGGGTGTATGTTCAGGCGGATAAACAGTTTCGTGATAACCCTGAAGATATTGGCAAATTGTATGTGCGTTCTGGAAAGAATGAAATGATTGCTTTGAGCAATTTGGTGAAGATAACTCCGGTGGTGGGGGCGCAAACAGTTAACCACTACAATTTATATAGGTCAATTGAAATTACTGGCACTCCGGCTCCGGGTTCGAGTTCTGGACAGGCGCTAAAATCGATGGAAAAGGTGTCGGCTCAAGTTTTGCCCTCGGGTTTTGGCTATGAATGGTCGGGGAGTTCTTTAGAAGAAATTGAGTCGGGGGGTCAAGCACCGATTATTTTCGGTTTGGGGCTGATTTTTGTGTTCTTGGTGTTGGCTGCTCAGTACGAAAATTATGTCGATCCTTTCATTATTTTGCTGGCGGTTCCTCTGGCGATTTTGGGTGCACTTTTAGCTCAGTCGTTGCGGGGCTTGGCGAATGATGTTTATTGCCAGATTGGTTTGGTGATGTTGATTGGATTGGCTAGTAAAAATGCGATTTTAATCGTGGAGTTTGCGAACCAGTTACGGGAGCGGGGATATCCAATTGCTAAGGCGGCAGTTGAGGCTTCTCAAGAGCGTTTACGACCGATTTTGATGACTTCTCTGGCTTTCATTTTGGGTATTGCTCCTCTGGTTAACCCAGAAGGTGCGGGTGCAGCTAGTCGCCGATCGCTAGGGAATGCGATCGCAGGGGGGATGGTGGTTTCTACTTTCTTGAGTTTGTTTATGGTGCCGGTTCTGTATGTGGTGGTTGTCTCGGCTCGCGATCGCTTTAAGAAGCGCGATCGATTAGAAAATCTTCCCGAGGAGGGTACAACTTTGAACGGGAAAACGGCTTCCCACGAGGAGGTTGAACGCGATAAAGTATCGCCGTTTTAGTTGGTAATTAGTTCCTTTAACTATCCGGTTAATGGTTCTTTCTTCAACATACCCGACTATCTGTGCCACCGAATTTTTGATTGTTGCGACGCTGTGCGGTTACTCTCGGAGAAGACTTTTTGTGCAGGTAGCGATCGCCCGATCGCACCCCATCGTGCAATAATGATATGACTTGCACAAAAACTCTATTAGTAGGTAAATTTTGCCTACCTTACCGCTACATATAGCGTCTCAACTGTCAACCCGTGCAAGTTACCAATTAAACTGGCTGTTGCACTACACAAATTTTTCCTAATGGCTGAAGTCCCCCTAAATCCCGCAGAACTTGCAGAAGCCCTCAACGGCTTTACCGATATCAATTTCCAATTGCCAGATCCTGAAGACGAACAAATACCAGAGTTTGATTTTGAAAATCAGGTTGACAATGCCTGGAAAGTGTGCGATCGCTTCGACTTGCAAACCGACATTTGGCGGGGACGAATCCTCCGAACAGTTAGAGACAGAGAAAAAAAAGGTGGCGAAGGACGCGGAACAGGCTTTTTAAACTGGCTAAAAGAAAGAGAAATTGGCAAAAGTCAAGCCTATTCTTTGATAGAATTAGCTAATAGTGCCGATACTCTGATCCAGCAAGGAGATTTAGACCCAAATTCCATTAGAAACTTCAGCAAAAGAGCCTTTGTAGAAACCGCCAAAGCATCTCCCGAAGTGCAGCAAATGGTAACAGATGCCGCAGCAAGTGGCGATCGCATCACCCGCCGCGAAGTCAAACAACTCTCCGACGAATGGATGGCAATGAACTCAGATTTATTGCCAGAAGAAGTCAAAGAAAAAGCATCTACCGGTTCTCTACCTTCCCGCTACCTCGCTCCTTTAGTCAAAGAAATGGAGAAACTCTCCCCATCTCACCAAAGCGAAATTCAAAAAGAAGTAGCAGAAAATCCCGACGTAGATACTGTCAAACAGCTAACATCCGACGCCAAGAACTTATCAAAATATCTCGACGCCGCCGCTCAAGTGCAAGCTCTCAATCAGCCTCACTTAGACATGGAAATGGCCTTAGAAGAATCTTTGCGAGTAGGATGTTTGGGAACCACCGCCGACGTTGTAAAACAAGCCGCACAGCTAGAACAAACAGTAGTCAAACTCTACACGATTTGGAAGCGTTTAGGCAGTTTGGCAGATAGATTGTACGTGGATACAGGAGCAAGCACACCCAATTTGCGGTTGCTTTTGGGGTGCTTGGACAGTCTTTCGGGAGAAAAGATTGAAGTGGATTTTGGAGACGGAGAACGCTCGATTCGCTTGCAAATTTTCAGCGAATAGCTCAATCTTGACCGCAGATAAACGCCCACATCCAGGGTGAATATCTGCGTCGAACCCTGTTCATCTGCGGTTGAAATTTCGGATTTTTTTCCAAAGATAGCGGGGATGCAAATAACGCCGATATTTGGTAACTACTTCTTTCCCCAACAGCACTACGCTAATCCAAAAACAAACCTCTGCCCCAACAACTAGAACTACAGATAAAGTAGTTTTTTGGGGAATGTCCAGCGGCAGGAAGGGCACAACAAATAAGACTGCCAACCACGGTATAAAAGATACGATAAATAAAAACAAACCGAGCTTTTGCATAGATTCACATAATACAGCTTTGATATTCCCTTTATCTGTTAGTGTGCTGAAAGTTGACGTGGTTTGTATCGTAGCGATTTCCATCGCCGAGTTACTACAAACTCACATCTGAAACCAATGTCAGCAACAGGCAAGATGCGTGTCCCACAAGAATATTTAGTATTTGTGGAACAGGAATCTTGCCTGTTCTTGAGAATGGTTCCACAAATGACTACAAACTTAATTGCGAAGCCTCTCCAACTCAATTCTTAATTCCGGTCGCCGCAATCCCCCGAATAAACTGCCGTTGACCGGCCAAAAACAGCAACACCACAGGTACAGTTCCAATTACCACCGCCGCCATCAACAACTGCCAACTGCTAGTAAACTGTTCCTGAAATTCAGCCAGAACCAACTGCACAGTCCGCAACTCCGGCCGCGTCGTAAATACCAGCGGCTTAAACAAATCGTTCCACTCCCCGATAAAGGTAAACAAAAACAGCGTCACCAAAGCAGGGCGGGCCAAAGGTAACATCACCTGCCACAAAACCTGCCATCGGTTAGCCCCATCCAGCATTGCAGCCTCCTCCAACTCCACCGGAACCGTCATAAAATACTGGCGCAGCAGAAAAATCCCAAAACCGTTAGCCGCCGTCGGCAAAATCAGCGCCCCGTAGGTATTCAGCAGATGACCCCACTTCAAAACCATGAAAATGGGAATCACCAAAAGCTGAAACGGAATTACCAGAGTTGCCAAAACCCCCAACACAATGGCCTGTCGCCCCCGAAACTTTAGCCTGGCCAAAGCATAACCGGCCAAAGCAGAAGTCACAACCTGAAAACCCGTCACTGCGATCGCCACTACAGTAGAATTAACAAATGCCAACAAAAAATTGCCCCGCCGCCAAGCCTCCTGATAGTTCGCAAAAGTCAGGCCTGTGGTCTTGACACCGATACCAGATGGTGATATAGAAACTAAAAATACAGCAGCCAGTGGCAGCAGCACCAGCGCAGCCCCCGCCAGCAACAAAATAAAACTCAGTAGTTCCAGCGCTTGAGATCTGTCAAAGGATTTACCCATAAAATTGTGAATTAACCTAAAATAATAAGCCTGTGACGTTATCCCACCCGATCGCATCCCAGAGGCTTCCCATACAACAACATAATATGTCCTAGAGGGAAAGAAGGAGTACCTAGGGAGGAAGTTGTGATTAGGATATAATGTTAGAGATAGAGTTGGTACTGTAAAACCCTTCAAGGTGGAGACATAGACCGTATTTCTATCATCTATTTCCGGGCAAAAGATCGACTAACGACTAATTCAAGTAATTAGTAAATAGATAGCATTCTAGCGATAGTCTTTCTGGAGTGTTCGACGGCAAAAGTCCGGCAAACACGCTGAGGACGCCAGTTTTTCCCGGAACGTCAAAGAAAAGTTCTTTGTCGAAAGAATCCTCAGCTATAATCTGTGATTTAGATGGGGTGCGTTCAAAATAGGTAAAGTGTACTGTCACTGACCCCCAATTTTAAAGGGGTTTCCAAACATCCCACAAGCTTATATGAGGAGACTACATATCTATGCCCCAGCTTGAGGCCAGCCCAACAATTGACTTTCAAACCGAAACTTACAAAGATGCTTACAGCCGCATCAACGCCATTGTGATAGAAGGCGAACAAGAAGCTCACGACAATTACCTGACACTGGCCGAACTGTTGGCGGACAAAAAAGCAGAGTTAGTTGGCTTGTCCAAGATGGAGAACCGCCACATGAAAGGCTTCCAAGCTTGTGGCCGGAATCTTAAAGTCACGCCGGACATGGCATTTGCCAAAGAGTTCTTTTCGGAACTGCACAAAAACTTCCAAACGGCAGCGGCCCAAGGTCAGATTGTAACTTGCTTGTTGATTCAATCGCTAATTATCGAGTGTTTTGCGATCGCAGCTTACAACATCTACATCCCCGTCGCCGATGACTTTGCTCGCAAAATCACCGAAGGCGTCGTCAAAGAAGAATACACCCACCTCAACTTTGGGGAAGTCTGGCTGCAAGCTCACTTTGAGGAATCCAAAGCCGAACTCGAAGCTGCCAACCGCCAAAACCTGCCCATCATCTGGAGACTGCTAAACTCTGTCGCAGACGATGCCCGCGTTTTGGGAATGGAAAAAGACGCTTTAATCGAAGACTTTATGATTGCCTACGGCGAAGCCCTAGGCAACATAGGCTTTAACAACCGCGATATTATGCGGATGTCAGCGCAAGGCCTCGCAGCCTAGTTAATGGGGAAATAAGGAATGGGAAAAAAATTAAAAATTAAAAATTAAAAAGGGGATAACTCATTTTAAAATATAAATTTTTAATCTTCCCATCTTCCATCTTCCATCTTCCATCTTTCATCTTCCATCTTCCATTTTCAATCTTCCTTCATTTGACAACTTAATGTTTGGTCTAATCGGTCACTTAACCAGCTTAGAACACGCCCAATCAGTAGCTAACGAGCTGGGCTATCCAGAATATGCCGATCAAGGTCTCGATTTTTGGTGCAGCGCACCGCCCCAAATAGTTGATCATATCACGGTAACAAGCATCACTGGACAAAAAATAGAAGGCCGCTATGTGGAGTCCTGTTTTCTGCCAGAAATGCTAGCCACTCGCCGGATTAAAGCAGCCACTCGCAAAATCATTAATGCGATGGCACACGCTCAAAAAAACGGGATTAACATCACTGCTTTAGGCGGCTTTTCTTCAATCATTTTTGAGAATTTCAACTTGCAGCAAATTAAGCAAATTCGCAATATCAAGTTGGAGTTCGAGCGCTTCACCACTGGTAACACTCACACGGCATACATCCTCTGCCGCCAAGTAGAAGAAGCAGCCCCAAAATTGGGGATTGAACTTTCAAAAGCCACTGTAGCCGTTTGCGGTGCTACTGGCGACATTGGTAGTGCTGTCTGTCGCTGGCTGAATGTTAAAACAAATGTAGCAGAATTGTTGCTGATTGCCCGCGACAAAGAACGATTGCAAGATTTGCAATCGGAATTGGGGCGAGGCAAAATCATGGATTTGGAAGAAGCCCTACCCCAAGCGGATATTGTAGTGTGGGTAGCCAGTATGCCAAAGGGAGTAGAAATTGACCCTCAAACATTGAAGCAACCCTGTTTATTGATTGACGGTGGCTATCCGAAAAATTTGGCAACTCAGGTTCAGCATCCCGGAATTTACGTACTCAATGGTGGCATTGTAGAGCATTCCCTCGATATTGAGTGGAAAATTATGAAGATTGTCAATATGGATGTACCGGGCCGACAGTTGTTTGCGTGTTTTGCGGAATCAATGCTGCTGGAATTTGAAAAATTGTATACCAATTTTTCTTGGGGACGGAATCAAATTACTGTGGAGAAGATGGAGCAAATCGGTCTTATTTCTGTCAAACACGGTTTCCGACCTTTATTAATGTCAGTTTGATGTTAAGAGTCAACAGTTAAATTTTCAAATTTAACTGTTGACTCTTTCGTTGGAATCGGAATAATATTTTTCGGAGTGCAGCGCGAGCTTGCGGATCGCGCTATATGATAATTTATGATGTGACCAAATTTGATATCATACAAAATTTAAAACTCAAAGTTGGCAATTTTTCCGTCTTTTTTACTATCCCCAGACAGGGTAGGATCGGAAAATAGTCGATCGACCAAACCTTAAAACCTTATAGAAATTATCCGCGTGCCAAACCCAGACCGTAAACCCTTACTCTTAGATTTTGAAAAGCCTCTGGCAGAACTCGAAACCCGAATTCACCAGATTCGCGAACTCGCCGAAGAAAACAGCGTCGATGTCACCGACGAAATTCGCAAACTCGAAGCTCGCTCGGCCCAACTGCGACAAGAAATTTTCAGCAGCTTGTCCCCCATGCAGCGGCTGCAACTCGCCCGTCACCCGCGTCGCCCCAGCACGCTCGATTACATTCAGGCAATTAGCGACGAGTGGATCGAGCTTCACGGCGATCGGCGCGGCGGAGACGACCCGGCCCTCGTCGGTGGAATTGCCCGCATAGATGGGCGTCCCACAGTCATTATCGGCCATCAAAAAGGGCGCGACACTAAAGACAATATCGCCCGCAACTTTGGCATGGCTGCTCCCGGCGGCTACCGCAAAGCCCTGCGGTTGATGGAACACGCCGATCGCTTCGGAATGCCGATTTTCACCTTTATCGACACTCCCGGGGCTTGGGCGGGCTTAGAAGCAGAACAGCTAGGACAGGGAGAGGCGATCGCCTGTAACCTCCGAGAAATGTTCCGCCTCGACGTTCCCATTATTTGCACCGTCATCGGCGAAGGCGGTTCCGGTGGCGCCTTGGGTATCGGTGTCGGCGAGCGGCTGTTGATGCTGGAACATTCCGTCTACACCGTCGCCACCCCCGAAGCTTGTGCAGCCATTCTCTGGAAAGACTCTGGTAAAGCTAACTTGGCTGCAGAAGCCCTGAAAATCACTTCCTGGGATTTGAAAAACCTCGGCATTCTCGATCAAATAGTACCAGAGCCGATCGGTGGCGCTCACTCGAATCCCCTCAAAGCTGCGTCCATACTCAAACAAGCTTTGTTAGAAAACTTAGCAGAACTCACACAGCTTACGGCTCAGCAGCGACGCGAGCTTCGGTATCAAAAGTTTCGCCATATCGGTGTATTCACTGAAATTCCTGCTTGAGCCGATCGATTCAGAGTTATCAGTTATGTAGTGAACAATCTCTTAACTTCCAACTCATAACTGATAACTCACTATTCTGCTGCTCTATCAGCAGTGTTATAATTTCTCAGGTGACACGGCTTAACAGTTCTTAATGTTCATCTCATAATTAACTGTTATCACCCGCAGCAGACAGTTGTCTAATTTGCCTCAGAAGGCTGCAACGCTGTAGGGGGTTGCCGAGCGAAAGTATTAGGACACTGAATGAACCATCCAACAACAAAGCAGGCTCTGATAACCGGAGCCAGCAGCGGTATTGGCAAAGCGACGGCTCTAGCGTTCGCCGCCGAGGGCATAAATCTGGCATTAGTTAGCCGAGAGTCGGAAAACTTAGAAGCCGTTGCCGCAGCAGCCCGAGAAGTCGGAGTGAAAGCACAAACTTATCCCTTAGACTTGGCAAAAATTGAGCACGTGCAAAGCAGCATCAGCGCGATCGCATCTCAATTGGGTTCCGTAGATATCCTGGTCAACAGCGCTGGCATGGGCTACACCGGCTCTTTGACGGAAACGCCCCTAGCCGAGTGGCAGAGCGTTCTAGACCTCAATCTGACTAGCGTTTGGCAGTGCATTTTAGGAGTTTTGCCCTCCATGCGCGATCGCAGATCGGGAATCATCATCAACGTTTCCTCGATCGCTGGGAGCCAAACCTTCCCCAACTGGGGAGCCTACTGCGTCAGTAAATTCGGTCTCATGGCTTTGTCTAAAACCTTAGCCGCCGAAGAACGCGCTCACGGAATTCGCGTAACAGCAATCTGTCCGGGTTCTGTCAATACTCCCATGTGGGACACAGACACCGTGCACGCCGACTTCGATCGCACCGCCATGTTAACCCCAGAAATAGTCGCCCAATCAATTCTGCACGCAGTTCAGTTGCCAGCAAGTGCAGTAATTGAAGAAATCACGCTCATGTCCAACGCAGGAGTTTTGTGAACTTGAGATTTCAGACTGCTGGATTTTTCTCGAATTCAACAATCTTTGAATCTCTAGCTATATCCCCCCATAGAAAATCGAAAATCGATTCACCCTCACACCAAATTGTTATGACAATTGCATCTTCCGCCGATTCCAATGGCTCGAACTCAATCTCGACTGACAGCATGAAACTGTTACAAACCGCAGACAACAACACCCCGCGCATCCCAACTCGACCAGATCGCAATTCCTCGAACGGTCAAGAATCCAGCGTGCCCAAACCTTCAGAAGTAGGCATGGAAGAAATGATGGAGGCCGTTCGTACAATGCTGCTGGGAGTAGGAGAAGACCCCGAACGTGAAGGATTGCTCAAAACCCCAAAACGGGTAGCAGAAGCAATGCGGTTTCTCACCAGCGGTTACAGTCAATCCCTCGAAGAACTCCTCAACGGCGCTATCTTTGACGAAGGCCACAACGAAATGGTACTGGTGCGAGACATCAGCGTATTCAGTATGTGCGAACACCATATGCTGCCGTTTATGGGCCGAGTTCACATTGCTTACATTCCTAACCAAAAAGTAGTGGGATTGAGCAAATTAGCCCGAATTTCCGAGATGTACAGCCGCCGGTTGCAGGTGCAAGAACGTTTGACGCGCCAAATTGCCGAAGCAGTTCAGACAATATTGGAACCGAAGGGAGTAGCTGTGGTAATGGAAGCCAGCCATATGTGCATGACGATGCGGGGTGTGCAAAAACCCGGTGCTTGGACGGTTACGAGTGCAATGTTGGGCGTGTTCCAAGAAGAACAGAAAACTCGTGAAGAATTCCTGAATTTGATCCGCCACCAACCAGCATTCTTTTAATCATTAGTCATTAGTCATTAGTCATCAGCCAATCACTTTTTGGCTGGTGGCTAGCAATCAACTAATTTGGTCACTAGCCCCCTGATTCATCCGCAGTCGCAATTCCATCATCTAAAATCTCAAATCTAAAATCAGATGACGATCGACTAATAAACCCATAAAATAGACTGGTGACTCATGACTTGTGACTAAATGAATCCCATTAAATTCGGTACAGATGGCTGGCGCGGCATCATTGCTGACGATTTTACATTCGATCGCGTAGCGTTAGTCGCTCCCTTAGCGGCACAAGTTCTCGCACAAACCGGCAGCAGCGATGGCAGCAGCGGTACCGTAATTGTCGGTCACGACCGCCGATTTCTGGCTGAAGAATTTGCCAAAACAGCGGCTGTTGCCATCCAAAACGCAGGATTTGACGTGCTGCTGAGCGAATCCTACGCCCCTACTCCAGCTTTCAGTTTAGCTGCCAAACAATTAAATGCTTTGGGTGCGATCGTGCTGACAGCCAGCCACAATCCCGGTCCATATTTAGGGTTAAAAGTCAAGGGCGGATTTGGTGGGTCAGTTTCGCCCGAAGTTACTCAACAGATAGAAGCAAAACTCGACAATCCGGCGGCACTTTCAGCAACTCCCGGCAAATTGAAGAATTTCAATCCTTGGCCAGCTTACTGCAAAACCTTGCGGGAAATGGTAGATATTGAGGCGATTAAAGAAGCGATCGCCAGCGGTAAAATTACAGTATTTGTAGATGTAATGCACGGTGCCGCCGCCGGAGGATTAGCTCAAATTTTAGAAGAAACAGTACATGAAGTCAACAGCGATCGAGATCCGCTGTTTGGCGGCGGTGCACCGGAACCTTTGCCGCGCTACCTGTCGCAGTTATTTCGGGTAATGCGTACTCACCAGCGAAAAAGTTCTGGTTTGTCAATCGGATTTGTATTTGACGGAGATAGCGATCGAATTGCAGCCGTTGACTCTAGCGGCAACTTTCTGAGTTCACAAATCTTAGTTCCCATATTAATCGAACATTTAGCAAAACGGCGCGGCTTGACCGGGGAAGTCATCAAAACAGTCAGCGGTTCAGACATAATTCCCAAAATTTCCAAGCTGTACGACTTGCCTTTATTTGAAACGCCGATCGGTTACAAGTATATAGCCGATCGAATGTTAACCACCCAAGTCTTAGTCGGCGGCGAAGAATCGGGTGGCATTGGCTACGGTACGCACATTCCCGAACGAGATGCTTTGCTGTCAGCGCTGTACTTGTTAGAAGCAGTTGTCAAATCCGGGGAAGACTTAAGCGAAATTTACACCCGGCTGCAACAAGAAACAAGCTTTTCTTCAGCTTATGACAGAATAGACTTGCACTTAGCAAACATGGAAGAAAGGTCGCGTTTGCTGTCGCTGCTGCAAAATCAACCCTTAACAGAAATCGCCGGCAAAGCAGTTGTAGATTGCAACAAAGTTGACGGATATAAATTCCGTTTGGCTGACGGAAGCTGGCTGTTAATTCGGTTTAGCGGAACCGAACCAGTGTTGCGGCTGTATTCAGAAGCAGCGACATTGAAAGAAGTTATGCAAAACTTAAACTGGGCGAAAAAGTGGGCGCATAATTAATCAGAGTTTTCAACCGCAGATAAACGCAGATAAAAATATCTCAAATACTATCCGCGTTAATCCGTGTTCATCCGCCAATATCTGCGGTCAAAAAATCCCATTATTTCCCAGCCTACAAGTAACCGACTCCCAACCAACCAGAAAAAATATAACTTATTTGGGATCGTGCGACGTTTTTTTTGTTAATATCAAGCCGTAAGTTTTAATTGAAATAATGACCGATCGCAAATTGCTAGTTGTAGCTACGGGGAATCCGGGTAAACTCAAGGAAATGCAAGTTTACCTGGAGGATTTGGGATGGGAATTGGAACTAAAACCGGAAGAGTTGGATATCGAGGAAACAGGCGAAACCTTTATTGCTAATGCTTGTTTGAAGGCGTCTGAAGTGGCAAAAGCAACGGGCAAATGGTCGATCGCCGATGATTCTGGTTTAATGGTAGACGCACTCGACGGCAAACCTGGGATTTACTCCGCGCGCTACGGCAAAACCGATGCTGACAGGATATCTCGACTTCTCAAAGAATTGGGTAGCGAACAAAACCGGGAAGCACAATTTGTTTGCGCGATCGCGATCGCTCGTCCCGACGGTACAATTGCCTTGCAAGTAGAAGGAATTTGCCGGGGCGAAATCCTCCACACCCCTCGCGGTACGGGAGGTTTCGGATATGACCCCATTTTCTACGTACCCGCACAGCAACAAACTTTTGCAGAAATGACACCCGATATCAAGCGATCGCACTCTCACCGCGGCCGAGCCTTCCATGCTCTCATACCACAAATGGCGAACCTTGTCAACTCATAATGAGGAAAAAAGCCAAAACAGGGGGTAACTGTGGCATTGGATATTGAGAGTTAGGTATCAGAACTAAACAGGAAAGAGGTTTTTCCTTAGCAATGACCAGTTACCAATGCCCAATTACCAATGCCCAATGCCCAATGCCCCAGTATCTTAGATTGCCTCCAAGTTCTTTTCCCCAGTCCGAATCCGAATAATTTGTTCTACAGGAGAGATGAAAATCTTGCCGTCGCCAATCTCGCCCGTGCGGGAAGCCGCGATAATTTTATCAACCACCATGTCAACCTGATCGTTTTCCACAACAATCTCGACCTTGAGCTTTTGCAAGAACTCAACGGTATACTCAGAACCGCGATAGCGTTCTGTCATGCCCTTCTGACGGCCAAAACCTCTAACTTCAGAAACAGTCATCCCCACAATACCAGCATTGACGAGTGCGATTTTCACTTCGTCTAGTTTAAAGGGGCGAATAATAGCTTCAACCTTTTTCAAGTTTTTCACTCCTAACAGTTAGTACCTTCGTTATATTACTTAATCGGCGTGACATCTTTTAATATCACTGCCAACAGCAAGTATTTTGTCAAGTATATTACCCTATCTTGTACTCGCGATGAAATGCACGCCAACCTTTAACAATCTTCTCGGATTTTCCGGGCGCGCGCGTTCTCGCCTCCGGTCGATCGCGGTACAGTTAAGAAGACTGCAGCAGCCGTCCCCCGCCGATCTGCTAAAACAGAAAAAGAACCCAGGAGACAGGAGTTTTCCGAGTTTCCGCTTTGCTATGTGAGATTTGCACGTATTGCTGAAAACTATAATTGCCAGAGGCGGTCAGTTAAACTATTCTTATGCACCCAGCCAGCCCTCCCCCTGACCGCAGCGGGCTTGATGCCCTACTGAGAAATCGCCCCTTCCTAGCCTTGTGGACGGGCCAGTTATTGGCCCAAGTGGCGGATAAAATTTTTTACGTATTGCTGATTATTCTGCTGAAAACCGGCGACTACCGACCCTGGCCTGTTTCTTGGCAACATTCGGAAAATTCTATGCTGTCAGCGGTGATGATCGCCTACACCGTGCCCGCGATCGTCTTTGGTTCCGTAGCGGGGATCGTGGTAGACCGCTTTTCCAAAAAGCAAATGCTGATCGCCTGCAACGTGATTCGAGCCGGGTTGATTGTAGCTTTGCCGTTTTTGCCCAAAGCTTTTGTGGTTTTGCTGACGATGACGTTTTTGATCTCTACCGTAACGCAATTTTTTGCTCCGGCAGAGCAGGCGGCAATCCCTCTGGCCGTGGGGCGAGAGGGACTGATGTCGGCAAATGCGCTGTTCGCCTCGTCCACAATGGGCGGGATTATTGTCGGGATGACGATCGGCGAACCGCTGTTTAGTTGGGTCAAACACAGCTTCGGAGCAGCTTCTCAAGAGTTTTTGCTGGGCGGGTTGTACCTGATATCGGCAGGTTTGATCTATGCCATGCGGATCAAAGAAAGTCATGCCGGCAGCAGTGGCAAAAACGTCCATCCTTGGCAAGATCTCAAAGAAGGTTTGCGGTATTTGAAACACAATCACCTTGTCAGCAACGCGATGGTGCAGTTGACAATTTTGTATTCCGTGTTTGCGGCGCTTCAGGTGCTGGCGATCGCGCTTTCAGGCAAAATAGGTCTCAAAGAAACTCAATTTGGCTTTTTGCTGGCTGCGGCGGGAGTCGGAATGGTCTTCGGCGCAGCCTTTTTGGGACACTGGGGCGGTCGCTTCCACCACAAACCTCTACCTTTAATCGGTTTCTTGATGATGGGTTTTGTATTAGCAATGTTTGCCTTTACCCGACAGTTGTGGGTGGGATTCGGATTGAGTGCTCTGTTCGGTTTTGGTGCTTCGTTAATTAACGGACCGATGCAGGCTCTGATTCAAGAAAAAACTCCAGAATCTATGCGGGGCAAAGTCTTTGGATTGGAAAACAATGCGATTAATATTGCTCTGAGCCTGCCTTTAGCGATTACCGGCCCGCTGACTGATGCTGTCAGCAAAGCCGTCCGATCGGATGACCTCGGCTTGCGGATCGTGTTACTGAGTTTGGGCTTTTTGGTATCGGTGATGGGCATGGCAGCTTGGCGACATACCCGCAAAGTTTTGCAGGATGTTCTCTGAACTTTGGCAAGAAGGAAGTTCGGCAACGAGCAATGTACGGGATGTAACGGATGTAACGGAGGTCAAGAAGGGAGAAGGAAGAGGGAAGAGGGCTTTATTTTCGCGATCGATCTCTAACATACCAATCCCCCTGATAGTGAGGACGTTCTTAATTGCTGAAACGATTGTTTTTGTGGTCGAATGCCGCATTACGAATGCTATACAAGCGTCATATCGCGGTAAACCGACATAGAGGCCGCTATTTCCTCTGTTTCTTTTCTTGCTCTGCTGTTCCACAATGTCTCGATCAGGCAAACCCAGTCCGATCGCGAAATCTTTTGTAAAATCTCACCACTTAAATTTTCATAGTTTCATTAATTGAGATTAAAGTAGTATAAAAGCTTTCATTAAAAATCATAATTAGTTTAAGGAAGGAAATTCTGTGCAACTAAAAACTAAAGTGACCATCAGACGTGCAACTGGTGGATTTGCTCTGATTGACAGCTTGATCCGCCACGGCGTCAAGCATATTTTTGGTTATCCCGGCGGCGCAATTCTGCCGCTTTACGACGAACTCTACCGCGCTGAAGAAACCGGCGTTATCAAACATATTCTGGTGCGCCACGAGCAAGGTGCTGCTCACGCGGCCGACGGGTACGCCCGCGCTACCGGACAAGTTGGGGTTTGTTTTGCTACTTCGGGCCCCGGCGCAACTAATTTGGTAACGGGGATTGCGACAGCCCACATGGATTCGATCCCGATGGTAATTATTACCGGTCAGGTGCCCCGTCCGGCGATCGGCACTGATGCGTTTCAGGAAACAGATATTTACGGGATTACCCTGCCAATTGTCAAGCATTCCTATGTAGTGCGCGACCCCAGAGATATGGCGCGAATTGTGGCACAAGCTTTCCACATCGCGAGTACAGGGCGGCCGGGGCCTGTGTTGGTTGATGTACCCAAGGATGTGGGTTTAGAAGAATTTGACTATTTGCCCGTGGAACCCGGAGCAGTGAGAATTCCGGGCTACCGGCCCACGGTGAAGGGCAATCCACGCCAGATTAATCAAGCAATCCATTTGCTGAAGGAAGCAAAGCGTCCTTTGCTTTATGTGGGCGGCGGGGCGATCGCGGCGGGGGCCCACGAAGAAATTAAGGAACTGGCCGAACTTTTCCAATTGCCGGTCACGACAACGCTGATGGGCAAAGGTTCCTTTGACGAAAACCATCCTTTGTCGGTGAAAATGCTGGGGATGCACGGCACTGCTTACGCTAATTTTGCCGTTACCGAGTGCGATTTGCTGATTGCTGTAGGGGCGAGGTTTGACGATCGCGTGACGGGCAAATTAGACGAGTTTGCCGCGCGGGCTAAGGTGATTCACATCGATATCGACCCGGCCGAAGTGGGCAAAACTCGCGGCCCTGACGTGCCGATTGTCGGAGATGTCCGCCAAGTTTTGATCGATTTGCTGCGCCGCTGTCGGGAGACTGGAGTTTCCGGGAAGGCCGGACAGACTGCAGAATGGCTGCACAGGATCGATCAGTGGAAACAGGACTATCCGTTAGTTGTGCCTCATTACCCAGACATTTTGTCTCCGCAAGAGGTGATTTCGGAGTTAGCGACTCAAGCGCCGGATGCTTACTACACAACAGATGTCGGTCAACATCAAATGTGGTCGGCTCAATTTTTGAACAACGGGCCGCGCCGCTGGATTTCGAGCGCTGGTTTGGGCACGATGGGTTACGGGGTGCCGGCTGCTATGGGCGCGAAAATGGCGCTACCCAATGAGCAAGTGATTTGTATTGCTGGCGATGCTAGCGTGCAAATGAATATTCAAGAGCTGGGAACACTAGCACAATACGGCATTAATGTCAAGATTGTAATTGTAAATAACGGCTGGCAAGGCATGGTGCGGCAGTGGCAGCAGGCGTTCTACGGGGAGCGTTATTCCTCGTCGAACATGACTGTGGGGATGCCGGATTTTGTGAAGCTGGCTGAAGCTTATGGCGTGAAGGGGATGCTGGTTTCACAGCCGGAGGAACTCAAAGATGCGATCGCTCAAATGCTCGCTCACGACGGCCCCGTGCTGATGAACGTCAAGGTGACGAGGGACGAAAACTGCTATCCGATGGTAGTTCCAGGTAAGAGCAACGCTCAAATGGTTGGTTTGCCCGATCGTAGCAAGTTGCAATCTGCGGAGTTGGTTTATTGTCCGAGTTGCGGCGCTAAGAATGTTTCTACCAATAACTTTTGTCCTGAGTGCGGGACAAAAGTTTAAGGGCTGAAACTAGGGACACGGGGTCAGTCCATAGGTGTCAACCATCGCCTGAAAACAATTGTATCTCTGGTCGATCGCCGAGTCCCAATCCCTCTGGCATCCTTAACAAGGGGGACGCCAGAGAAGACTCCTGTCCCCCCCTTCTTAAGGCTACGCTCTACACACAAGTCCGAAATCTGTCAACACAATTCATGGCTGAAACCCCAACTTTCGATATCGCCATTATTGGTGCAGGACCAGGCGGACTATGTGCAGCCCACGGGCTAGCCAATTTAGGTTTTTCGGTAGCTGTGTTTGAACGAGCTAGAGCTTTACGTCCCATCGGCGCTGCCCTAGGGTTGGCAGAAGCGGGGTATAAAGCATTGGCTCTCATCAATGCCGATCTCGCTACCCAAGTTCGTGCCTTGGGTGCCAACCCACAGCGACAACTGCTGATGAGACCAAATGGCGAGGTTCTGTTTTCTGATGAATCGCCCTTGGCGGGTACTCCCTTCACTTGGCTAGCGTGGTATAACCTACAAAACTCCTTGTACAACACACTGCCACCTACCGTATCCCTTCACCTCAACCATAAGTTTGTCAACTTCACTAAGGTAGCCGATCCGTCCCAGGTTCCCTTACGTTTGCACTTTGAGAATCAGCCCGATGTTGGCGCACGACTGTTAATTGGTGCCGATGGGTATCACTCCGGGGTTCGCGCTCTTACCGTGGGAGATGGTGCGCCTCTGTACACTGGAACCATGACTTGGCGAGGAATCTTGCCCCGTCAAATCCTAGCCCCCCTGGTTGAACCCTTTGCAGAAGGGGCTGGTTTTCAACTGGTGGTGGGAGACCAGAAAAATTTTTGGATTATGGATGCAGGAACCGAGGCACTGGCTTGGACAGGGACTGCACTCCATCCGACTTCACAGAAGAGTACCGATGTTTTAGCTATGGTGCTCGAAGTTTTTGACCAATGGACTCCCTTTGTTGAAAGGGTAATTCGAGCAACTGACCCTACCACCATTGTGGAAACTGGCGTGTTCGATCGGGAACCAGTATCCCAATGGGGCGATAGAGAGAGAATCACCTTATTAGGGGATGCCGCTCACCCGATGCGACCGTCCTTAGGATTAGGGACTACTATGGGCTTTGAGGATGCTGTTGCTTTAACCAAAAAACTCAGCGGGCTGAACTTGCAGGATACTCCTTCTGTTGCTAAAGCTCTTACGGACTATGAAGAGGAACGGATGGCGATCGCCACACCGTTACTACTCAAAGCAAGGCAAGGAGGAGAAGCATCCCATGCCCCGGACGTAGCTGACCAACTCAAGGCAGGCTTTGAATTAGCTTTAGCTGCTCGCAGACACAAGGAGACTTCTCTATAGAAAAATTCGCCGGAGTAACAAATGAATCTTTATTTGGGAATAGATTTCGGCACGACTGGCGCCCGATCGACTGTCATCGACTCCCAGGGTACAATCCATTGCGAGACAGAACATACTTTTGCCCGCGCGCAACAGCCGGAATTGCCCTCAGTGTGGCAAAATGCGCTGTGGGATACGATCGAGCAAATTCCCCCAACAATCCGCAATCAGGTAAAGGCGATCGCCCTTGACGGCACATCCTCCACTGTCATGCTGTGCAATAGCGACGGTATACCAGTATGCGAACCCATTTTATACAATGATGCGCGCGGTGCAGCGGTGACAGACAGGTTGCGGGCGATCGCGCCTGCCAACCACACAGTATTAAGCGCTACATCCAGTCTGGCAAAACTCCTGTGGTGGCAGGAGGGCGGGCTAGAAGCCCAACCCCTACTCCCCACAACACAATTCAGTCTTTGTGGAACAGGCATCTTGCCTGTCAGTCTTTGTGGAACAGGCATCTTGCCTGTTGTTGAGAAGCTTTATTTCCTGCATCAATCTGACTGGCTGGCATTTCTGCTGCACGGAAAATTGGGAATTAGCGACTATCACAATGCTTTGAAACTCGGTTTTGATGTTGATACTTTGTGCTATCCGAATTGGCTGATAGAGGGAATTGCGGGCGCTGCAACTCCTGAATTGCCGCAAGTTGTCCAACCGGGCACGCCTGTGGGGGAAGTGAGATCTCAAGTGGGCGATCGCTTCGGTTTTCCCCGCGATTGTATGGTTTGTGCTGGCACAACCGATAGCATTGCCGCATTTTTAGCAAGCGGTGTTAATTTACCAGGGGAAGCAGTAACTTCTATCGGTTCTACACTAGCAGTCAAACTGTTAAGTCATACCCGCGTAGATGATTCTAGATACGGGATTTACAGTCATAAATTAGGCGATTTGTGGTTAGTTGGAGGCGCTTCTAATACCGGAGGTGCGGTGCTGCGGCATTTTTTTACTGATGTTGAGTTACATAATTATAGCACACAAATCGATCCAGAACAAGAGAGTTTGCTGGATTATTACCCATTGTTGAAAAAGGGCGATCGCTTTCCGATTAACGACCCGAATTTGCCGCCGCGACTCGAACCGCGTCCAACTGATTCAGTGGAATTTCTGCACGGTTTGCTAGAAAGCATAGCGCGGATTGAAGCGCGGGGATATCAATTATTGCAAGAATTGGGTGCAACTCCTTTGACCAAAGTTTATACTGCTGGCGGCGGGGCCAAAAATTCGGTTTGGAGTGCGATTAGAAAGCGTTATTTAAAAGTTCCTGTTGAAACGCCGAGTCATACTGCGGCTGCTTATGGGACGGCTTTATTAGCAATGCGAGGTGTGACTGATTAGAGTTGTTGCATAAATCTTGGATGGATTGGGAAACCGCAGATTTATACAGATTAACGCTGATTAACGCAGATGCTTTGCTATATAGTTGACGAAGGGAGGTAATGTTGTTTATTGAGGCGGTTTCAACCGCGGCAAAATCTGATGTTTTTACTTACACTCGCTGCAACTTAGCGGTTCTCGGGTCGATAATTTTTCTGCCCAAACCCGAAAACTTAATTGCCAGATTAGTTTTCTCGCCTTCTCCCAAGACGTGGGTAATTTCTCCAACTCCAAAAGCATGATGAAAAACCCGATCACCCGTTTTCCAATCCGCCGATTGTCCATTGTTTCCCGGTTGAGAACTGCCGGAATTAGCGGCTGAATTATTAGTTTTTCCTTTCGAGGCAGCCGTTTTCCCCGCTTTAGTTTTTTTGGCACTTCCAGCCAGCAAATGTGTGGGCAATTCCCCTAAGAATAGCGAAGGGGTGCAGTGTTCCCGGAAGCCTCCCCAGAGGCGGCGTTCGCGAGTATGGGTGAGAAATAGCAATTCCTGGGCGCGAGTGATGCCGACGTAGCACAAACGGCGTTCTTCTTCGATCGCTTTCGGGTCGTCCAAACTGCGGAAATTGGGAAATAAACCCTGTTCCATTCCGACTAGAAATACTACGGGAAATTCTAACCCTTTTGCTGAGTGCAGCGTCATCAGCGATATGCGGGAATCTTCTTCCTGCAAGTCATCTAAATCGGATGCTAAAGATGCTTTTGCTAAAAATGATGTCAGGGTCGGTTCTTCGTTTTGTTCTTCAAATTGTAGCACTGCATTGTACAATTCTATGACGTTTTCTATGCGGTTTGTGGCTTCGTCGGTTCCTTGATTTTTCAAATCTTCAATGTAGCCTGAATCTTGGATAATTCCTTGGACAATTTGCGAAGCCGGCAGGGTTTCAACTTGCGATTGCCAACGACCAATCATTTCGGCAAACTTAATAATAGCTTTTGCCGATCGCCCTGCTAGAGTATTTACAGAAGATTCATCGCTGAGGATTTCCCACAACGGAATGCCCAATTGAGTCGCAGCGTCTTCGATTTTGGAAAATGTGGTATCGCCAATGCCGCGGCGGGGAGTATTGATGATGCGTTTGAGGCTGACGCTATCGTCGGGATTGGCAAGCGCCCGCAGGTATGCTAGGATATCTTTGATTTCTTTGCGATCGTAAAACTTCAGCCCGCCGACAATATTGTAAGGAATGTCTAAACGCATTAACGCTTCTTCAAAGGAGCGAGATTGAGCGTTTGTGCGGTAGAGAATCGCAAAGTTACTGCCGTTTTCGTATTCGGAGCTTTGGCGCTTCAAGGAATGAATTTGACCCGCTACAAATTCCGCTTCCTCTAATTCGTTGTCGGCGCGCCAGACAACAATCGGAGCTCCCGGTTCGCGAGTCGGGCGCAGAATTTTCTCTATGCGTTCGGTATTGTGTTCGATCAAGTGGTTCGCGACTTGCAGGATGTTTTCGCGCGATCGATAATTTTCCTCTAATTTTACCATTGTCCGAGTTTTTTCGTCGGACAAACCATCTCCAAAATCCTCTTGAAATTCCAGCAAGATGGTATAATCTGCCATACGAAAACTGTAAATTGATTGATCGACATCCCCCACGACAAAAATCGAGCGGTTTTGCCATTTATCGAAGCTTTTCGGGTCGGCGTTATTTGTCACCAGCATCCGAATCAAATCGTATTGAGTGCGGTTAGTATCTTGGTATTCGTCAACTAAAATATGGCAAAACTTTTTATGCCAGTAATTTAATACTTGCTCGTTTTGGCTCAAAAGTTTAACGGGAACAAGGATTAAATCGTCAAAATCTAGGGCATTGTTGGCTGCTAAAGCGTCTTGGTAGCGACTGTAAACATCGGCAATCACGCGACCTCTGTAATCCGGTTCTGCTGCTTGGTATTCTTGAGGCGACAAACCTTTATTTTTAGCGTTGCTGATGACATAGCGGACTTTTCGCGGGTCAAATTTCTTGTCGTCGAGGTTCAGTGTTTTGGTGACGATTTGTTTGACGAGACCTTGAGCATCTGATTCATCAAAAATTGAAAAATTTTTCTGCCATTTGCGGCCTTTTTCGTCTTGGTATTTTTCAATATCGTAGCGGAGAATGCGGCCGCACAAAGAGTGGAAAGTTCCCATCCAAATGTGCTTGGTAATTCTCTGGTAAATTTGCGATCGCAATTTCGTTTGTACATCCGGGGCTAAGTCTACCAAAGGTTTGCCATATTCCGCTTCAGCTTGCTGAGTTGCCAACAATTTCTCAATTCTTTCTTTCATCTCCCTGGCGGCTTTGTTTGTAAATGTCACCGCCAGAATATTTTCAGGATCGACTCGATGGGTGCGAACTAAGTTAGCAACTCGGTAAGTTAGAGCTCTGGTTTTGCCGGAACCAGCGCCCGCTACTACTAACAGCGGTCCGTTATAATGGGCGACTGCTTGGCGCTGAGATGGGTTGAGGTGGCTGAGGAAATCAGTGGTTTGAGTCATAGCTAGAAAGTTAGTTTAATTTTTTAAGGGGTAAATAATACTTGGTATGCGATACTGGGAGTTTTTTTAAGGTAAGGTGCGCTAGGCGCACCCTATATTATAACTAGAAAGGTGATTTTTTAAACTTTAAATATTTTTTTGCCAAGCGAGTTGTTTAAGGTAAGGTGCTCGGCGCGCCCCCTACACTATAACTAGATAGGTGATTTTTTTTAACGTTTAAATATCCGTGTCAGCCACATTGCTGCTAATATTCCCAAGCTAATCCAAATGGCAACAATCACAACAGCGGCAGCCCGATTTATCGGTTTTCCTCGCTCTATTTCTGCGGCTGCTTTTTCCCGACACTCGGCTAAAACCTGTGGCGGAATCATCTTCAGTACCAGCCAAATTCCCAAAGGTACAATTATCAAATCGTCCAAGTAGCCAAGAATCGGTATGAAGTCAGGAATTAAGTCGATCGGGCTAAAAGCGTAGGCAACCGTAAGGCCTGCTAAAATTCTGGCGTACCAAGCTACTCTCTGGTCTGTACTGGCTAAATAAACAGCGTAAGTCTCTTTTTTTAATCTGCGGGCAACTTGTTTTAAGGAGTGCATCTAATGACTAATGACTAATACTTTTTTTAGTTGCTAAAAATGTAACAACCCGGATATTTAGCAATTTGAGTGGGAAGGTAAAGTATAGCATCTGTTGTATGTGAGGATAATCAAATTTATGAATTCAACTTTACGATCGCGCGATCGCATTAAATTCCGCAGTCTGGTAACAGCGCTGTGTTTAACCTTAACTCTCGTGAGTTTTGTGAGATTAGATCCGGCGGTGGCTCAAGAACAGCGGATCAGAACGCTGAGTGTTACTGGGCGGGGTGTGGAAGCGATTCCTACAACTCAAACGCAAGTTCGGCTGGGGGTTGAGGTGCAGGGGAAAACGGCGGCCGAGGTGCAGCAGGAAGCGGCGAGGCGATCGTCCGCTGTGGTAGAGTTGCTGCGATCGCGCCAAGTCGAAAAACTCGAAACTGCCGGCATCACCCTCAATCCCATTTATAACTACGACAACAACCAACAGCGCTTGACGGGCTATACGGCGACTAATACCGTCAGTTTTCGGATTAATACTGCATCTGCAGGGACTTTGCTTGACGATGCGGTGAATGCCGGAGCCACACGCATCGACGGCGTGAGTTTTGTCGCTGCCGATAGTGCGATCGAACAAGCTCGAAAACAAGCACTCCGCAAAGCAACTCAAGATGCTCAAGCGCAAGCGGATGCAGTCTTGAGCGCCCTCAACCTGAAGCGGGGAGAGATTCTGGGCATTCAAGTCAACGGTGCGATCGCGCCCCCTCCAATGTATCGGCAAGTGGCTGGTGCTCGCATGGCTGCTGCTGACGCTACAACGCCTGTGGTGGGAGGGGAACAGCAGGTAGAAGCTTCTGTGACTTTGCAATTTGGATATTAAATACTTAGGGGTTGAACTGGCCACATCAGCTTGACCCTAACTATTTCTCGATTTATCAAGCAGCTTTTTCTACAAAAAACTTTAGCCGTTTTAACCACTTCTGCCCGTAGTCGAGCAATTGTTCGCCTCCCACACAAATATTTCCGTATCTTCGCCCCCAAGAGCTACAACAATCAAAGCCTTAACAATTTTAGCGCCAAACAAAGTTTCACTCTCAGTAAGTCTGTGGAAAAATTTATCACTATGTAAGGAAATATTAAGTGGGGCACTCTGACTTAAAGTATAACTGCTCACCGCAACTTTGTTGCGGTGAGCAGTGACGCCAAGTGGCTACAACCTATTATGAACTATGAACGGAATCTGTCCTTTTTCAGGAGGAGAGTTTCTCAATCAATAGACTCTCCGTTAAACCCTAGGCGATGGCATTCCTCCTAAACAGAAAAGAGTGGACTCTTTTCTAAGATCCACTCTCTGTTAAACTCTCTTAGGGCTAGCTTTAACAAGCTGGAGTTAAGCCCTTACTTTACCTAGTCCTTAATGATTCTCTTGTCATTAATGACCACTTTGTCCTTGAGTTCAGGACGGCCGGAGATGTGAAGATCACTATCCTTATTTTCCTCGGCGGATTCGGCTAGATATTGGGCAGATGACTTAACATCGTGGGCTGCACGTTTAGCAGATTCCGCTGCATTTTGGGCAGATGATTTAAAATCATGCGCTGCACCTTTAGCAGATGGGGTTGCATTTTGGGCAGATGACCTAAAATCAGGCACTGGAGGTTTAGCAAATTCGGCTGCCTTTGGGGCAGATGATTTAAAATCAGGCACTGGAGGTTTAGCAAATTCGGCTGCCTTTTGGGCAGATGATTTAAAATCATGCGCTGCACCTTTAGCAGATGGGGTTGCATTTTGGGCAGATGACTTAACATCCTGCTTAAAATCATGCGCTGCACCTCTAGCAGATTGGGCTGCATTTTGGGCAGATGACTTAATATCCTGCTTAACATCCTGCGCTGCATCTTTAGCCGATTCGGTTGCATTTTGGGCAGATGACTTAACATCCTGCGCTGCACCTTTAGCAGATTCGGCTGCGCTTTGAGCAGATGACTTGATTGATTCGGCTGCACTCTTGCCAGATGACTGAAGCGATTCGGCTGCACTTTTTATAGATGGCTCAACTGCCTTGGCTGTATCTTTTACAGTGGATCTAAACTCCTTAGTTGCGCCCTCAATTTCTTGAGCTACAGCTTTGGCAGAAGGCTTAACTTCATCAGCCGTACTCTTAATAGAGTCCGCTGCACTTTGTATAGATGGCTTGACACCTTCGACTGTCTGCTTGACTGAATCTTTTACTTCTCTAATCGTAGGTTTGACTTCCTCCGATGCACTCTTGACTGCATCTACTACAGAAGGCTTGGCTTCCCTAACTGTCTCATTGACAGATTCGGCTATACCTTTAATCGAAGGCTTAGTTTCCTCAACAGTCTCCTTGACTGCTTCTGCTGTAGCTTTGATAGATGGTTTAACTTCCTCAGCAGTTTCCTTTACTACTGTCCCTAGCTCTTCTACAGTGTGTGTAATACCGTCTGCTACAGCGTGTGCTGCATCCCCTAAATTATCTACTGCACGGTTAACAGTATCAGCAGTACCTTTACCAATCATAGCGCCAGCAACTGAGCCTGCTACAGCACCAATAATGCCTCCAGAGCGAGCACCTAGTATACCACCGACTGCTGCTCCAGCTATCCTCGCACCAATGCCTGAGCCTGATGGTTGATCTTGCTTTGATTCTGCATTTTCGTTAGCCTGAGCCTGAAGCTGCTGGTTCTCGCTATTTTCAACATTCTTTTCCTGGAGGTCAGGATTGGCTTCAGGCTGGTTAAAAGGCTGGTTATTATCAGTCATAAATATCCTTGGGTATTACTGCTACATTTACTAGGCTAACTATATACTTCTCAGAAAATATACTGCCTAAGAACTAGATTTTGACTGTTACTTAAGAAGTAGATTATTAAAGGTACTGACCACGACGGCGCTAGCGGCTCGCTGTTCATTCGACCTTGAAGAACCTAGAGGCGCACGATCGTAGATCGGGAACAGTCTTAGCTTAGCGAGCCAAAAACAACTATTATATACAGACTGGTTGACAGATTAAATGATTAATAAATCTTCTAAAAAATGTTGAGTACAAGCTTATAAGTTAACGTTATAAAAAACAATATCTGAAAATATTTTTTATAACATCTCTACTATTAAATTATTGAATTAAGTGATGTGTTTTATAGACGTTGCTGGTTTACTGTAGGAAAGGCTAAATATGCAGGTCAGAGAAACCAGTATCCACAAAGATTCGGGATTTTCAACTGATTTTTTTCATACCCTGATTAAGGAACGCCAGATTTTGGAGTGATCTAACTTACGAGGAGAGCTTTTTGAACAGCAACTTAACCACTGTAGCCACCAGAGGCGATCGCACTTACATGTAATTTGGCATAAGTTCGATCGCCCCCAACAAACTGAACACAATCCAATTACTACCGGATCGGGGCTCAAAGTACCCGATATCGACTACAGTAAACACAAAATATTATTGGCGGTAATTAGAGTGATTGAGACTTTAGCAACAGGAATCGCAGCAGCCGGTTCGCTGCTAGCATTGGGCGGATTGGGCCTAGAGTTGAACTATCGCCGGACTGGGAGTGCAAATAAACTAGAACTAACAGCCGGAGAGTGGCACTTAGCCATCTCGGAACCCAACCGCTATCTTTTAGTCGGGGAAATGGAGTTCCGCAACCTGACACAGCGCTTTGAGATTATGTTGCCGGAAGTGCGGGCACAGGTGAAACTGCTGTCAGACGGAAGTGTGGATGGCGTTACCTCCGAGACAAAGGTGATTCCTTGCCACAAAGAGGCAGCAGCCAGAGCAGACGATTACTGGTTCGGCTATATTGTTAAAGCCCAAAAAACCACGAAAATTAAAGTTTCTGTAGACATTCAAGGGCAAGATTTAACCAAATTGCAGTCGGCTTGGGTGCAAGTACACTTCGTCACCTACGGCCCGGGCGGGCGCATCCCCAAAGTCCGTAACGTAGTAGTCCCGCTGCAATTTCCCAACTCGGACACCGTACCCATTGCCAGAAATGTCGGAGTTGCAGAAGTCTTGCCGATTCGCACTCACATACTGGCGGAATTGGACAATCCAGTCGAAATTGTCAAGCGGTACGTGCTGCCGCGCGCCCAGAAAGGAGATATTGTCGCCCTCGCAGAAACTCCCCTAGCTTTGATGCAGGGACGCTACCGCCATCCCAGCGAAGTCAAACCAGGATGGGCGGCAAAGCGAGTGTGCTTGTTTTTCTTGCCTACGTCGAGTTTGGCCACGGCTTGCGGAATGCAGACGTTGGTTGATGTAGTCGGCCCTTGGCGCGTAGTAGCAGCATTTGCGATCGGCGCTGTGGCTAAAATATTTGGCAAACCGGGAGTCTTTTACCAACTAGCAGGGGAACAAGCCAGGCTGATCGACGACGTTACCGGGACTTTGCCTCCCTTCGACCAATTTATTGTCCTCGGCCCGGACAATCCCCAGCAAGTTGTAGAAGAAATTCAACGAGAAACCGGACTTGCGGCGGCGATCGTAGACGCTAATGACTTGAAAGCAGTTAAGATATTAGCAGCGACCTCCGATTTATCGGTAGCATTCTTAGAGCAAGCCTTGCGCAGCAACCCCGCCGGGAATGCTGACGAGCGAACACCGGTCGTTCTAATTCGACCTCTGCCACAAAAATCTTGAGTTGAAAAGAGAAAATTAAAAATTCAAAAAGATGATTTGAAATTTTTAATTTTCGATCGAGCAAGAAAGGGAGAAGAATCACAAGTGATAAGTTTTGAACTCAAAATTTACCCATTCAAAACTCAAAACTTCCCTCACTCTTCCCCTTTCTGAATTTTTATTTTTAAATTTCCATTCTCCACTTTTATGCTATGACTTCATTTCCCTCCCAAAACCAAAACCAGGTTGTGATTCGCCCGTTTCAGTATCGCGACATCGAGGTGATGGAACAACTGTGCGCGGAAACAGCCGACGAGCCAGAAAATCGCAAGGGCGGAAGTGGCGACGTGGTACTAGGTAGAAAGTTGCAGCAGATTCGTCGCTGGTACGGACTGCTAAAGATTTTTAGCTTGTTTCCCAACCCTTGTCAGTCCCTGTTCCGGGCCCACGTTGCCGAAGAAGAGGGGACTGTTAAGGGCATAATTCAGATTTCTCCTTTCAACCGCACCCGCAGCACTTGGCGGATCGATCGCATAGGAGTAGACCCGGAAGCCCGCAGCAAAGGAATTGGTTCCATGCTGCTGCGGTACTGCTTTGAGGCAGTCTGGGAGGCGCGGACGTGGCTGTTGGAAGTGAATGTCGGCGACAAAACTTCCTTGGCTTTGTATCGGCAGAACGGGTTTCAGCCTTTGGCCCAGATGACATATTGGACGATCGCCCCAGAACGCCTGCAAGAAATGGCCAACTCGACGCCAGATTTGCCCAACCTGCTGCCTGTTAGCAACGCAGACGCTCAGTTGCTCTATCAACTGGATACCGCGTCTATGCCGCCCCTGGTGCGCCAAGTATTCGATCGGCACATTCAAGATTTCAAAACCAGTTTTTTCGGCGCTTTAGTCGAGGGTGTCAGACAGTGGCTGGGAAAAACAGAGGTAGTCAGCGGCTACGTGTTTGAACCGCAGCGCAAAGCCGCGATCGGCTATTTTCAGGTGCAGCTATCCCGCAACGGCCACCAACCGCACGTCGCCCAGTTGACGGTACACCCGGCCTACACTTGGCTGTACCCAGAACTGCTGTCCCAGATGGCGCGCCTCGTTCAAGATTTCCCGGTTCAAAGCCTGCAACTGGCTTCCGCTGACTATCAGCCGGAACGGGAAGCTTATTTAGAGCAATTTGGAGCAGTGCGCGTGGAACACAGTTTGCTGATGTCTCGATCGGTGTGGCACAAATTGCGCGAGTCCAAGTTGGTATCTCTCGAAGGACTCCAGCTATCAGAAATGCTGCAAAGCTTCCAGCCAACTCGCAAACCCGTACCGGGCAGGATGTCCTGGCTCGGCCCGATCGCTGGGGAAGCTGCAGCTGGGCCCGCATCCTCCGAGATAAAACCGCTCTTGACTGACTCAGGAAACAGCCAAACGAATCAAGTTAACCCCTTGAACTTCCCTAATTCCGAATCAGCCGCAACCGATGGCAGCAGCATTTTGCCTTTAAATTTGCCGGAGTTGCCTCTAGACGGTGGCTGGCCCGGAGAACTCAATTCTTAATAAGTGAAAGCAGAAGGTAAAAGGTAGAAGACCGAAAAAAAAAGAATTAATCATTTAAAAAGTTCCCTTTTTTCGGTCATAATCCTAAAATATTCCTTCTGCTTTTGATTAATATCAACTTAAGATTACCTCTCTTATTCTTGCTTTCTTCTCTTCTTCCTTCGCGTCTTTGCGGTTAGTAAAAAAAATACTCCGGTAATGAAAGAAGTAAATCTAAAATCTAAAATCTAAAATCTAAAATTGATTGATAATGTCCAACGATAAATTATGGATTTCAGCACTGGGATTAGATATCGGCCTCAAACGAGTCGGCATCGCCGGGTGTGACGGCACTGGTTTAATAGCTACGGGCATTACAACACTTGTACGATCGTCCTTCGATCGAGACGTAGCTTATCTCAGAGAGCTCACCCGAGAGCGGAGAGTGCAAATTTTGGTTGCAGGCTTGCCTTACTCCCTGAGCGGAGAATTGGGCACTCAAGCCCGACAGGTGCAGAAATATGCCAATCGCATCGCCGCAGCCTTAGAACTCCCCCTAGAATACGTGGACGAGCGCCTGACTTCGGTTGAGGCAGAGGAATTGATGAAAGCTTCAGGGATTTCGCTGTCGCAAAATAAGGGTGCGATCGATCGCAAAGCAGCGGCCCTGATTTTGCAGCAGTGGCTAGACGAGCGGAGGCAAAATATCTCCGCCCTTCCCAATCCTTGATAGCTTGTAACAGAGGCGTGATATCCTGGTTGTGCAAGTTTGCTACGCACACCTGTAACCCTTGACAAACTGGAGAAAATTCTGGTGTAGCCTCGGTACTGAAGCAGCACAAAATCGTGATTTGTCCTCAGTGTCGCTTGCTGACTCGACTGAGATTTAAACGCTGCACTCCTCGCCTGTGGAAAAGGCTGCGAGTCTCGCGGTTTAAGCCTGTGGGCTGGCGATCGCCCACTTAGCCAGAATATCGCCACGAAAATTCCCAATTGTCAAGCAAACATTAGTGAATTATTGACGGAAAATAAGATACACGCGATGTCCTCATCCCCATACCGCAAAAAAGAGAATGGCAATTCCAACGAAGAGTCCGTCACCCTGACGGATGAAGTTGGGCGATCGCTGACTTGCAACATAGAATATTCTATGAATCTAGAAGGTCAAGAATACGCTTTGCTGCTTCCGATTGACTCACCCGTAGAAATTTTTACCTGGCAGGGAGACGATACTGACGAAGCAGCAATTCCTGTAGAAGACGAGACCGAAATCGACAAAATTTTTGATACAGCTAAAGTTGTCCTGCAAGAGCAGAACCTGACCCTCCGACGCACGGCGGTGACGCTGACTGTGGTTGGCGAATTGCCCGAATTTCCCGAAGAGGATATGGCATCCGATGTCGATCCAGATGAGGAGTCGGAGTTCGAGGAGCTGATGTGGCTGACCAGCTTCTACCACGAAGAACAGGAATATGCCATTTATACGCCTTTAGATCCGTTCTTTATCTTGGCTAGAATGAATGACGACGGCAAGCCAGAATTGCTCTCGGAAGAAGAGTTCCAAAGGCTGGAACCGATGTTACCTATGCTGGAAGACCAGTTCTTTGACGAGCTTGATTAGATATTAATTGCAGGCAGAAGGCCTGATGGCAAAAAGCAGAATTTTTTACTATTTTATAAAAAAGTAAACTGCTCGCCCGATCAAACTTTTTCGAGATGGCCGCTTCTGCCTTCGCGATCGGGCTTTTTAATTGGGCCGTGTGAATTGGGTCTTTTAAAGGGCTTGTATTCGTAACTTTTCGGTCATCAATCGCAGGTCATCAGTCATTAGTCGCTAGTTAACCGCCGCTTATCCAAGACAACGGACTATGAATAAAGAACAAATGACAAAAGGCAGCGCGCGCGAGGACCGAAAAGGAACTCCGCAAGTCTCTAAATGGTTGTTTTATCTGGCGTTGCTGCCGGCAATCTGGGGGGTTTGCGCTTGGCAGGGCTGGGCTTGGTGGAGCTGGGCTTCCGCCCCGGCTAAAATAGCTGAAACGTCAACTTCTTCGCCAGAGGATGCTGCTGTTTTGATCCAAATCCCGGAGGGTACTCCCAGTCAAAAAATCGGGCGGGATTTAGAGGCTGCGGGGTTAATTCGATCGAGTTCGGCATGGAATATGTGGACCCGCTGGCTGACTCTGCAAAACCGCGAGGGAGGTTTTCAAGCAGGAACTTACAAACTGTCGCCGACTCAGCCTCTGAGTGCAGTTGCTGACAAAATTTGGAAGGGCGAAGTCGTACAGCAGAGTTTCACTATTCCAGAAGGGTGGTCGCTGCAACAAATGAGCGCTTATTTTGAAGCGCAAGGTTTTTTCCCGGCTAAGGATTTTATGGCGGTGGCGAGTCAAGTTCCCTATGCTCAGTACCCTTGGCTGCCGAGCGGCCTGCCTCACTTGGAAGGGTTTTTGTACCCGGATACTTATCAGCTAGACGGCGATGCAATTAGCCCGGAAGCTGTCATTAAGCAAATGCTCGGTCGCTTCGAGGAGTTGGCTTTGCCGATATATCAAAAAAATCAGAAGAAAACTAAGCTGGATTTGAAAGAGTGGGTGACGCTGGCTAGTATTGTGGAAAAAGAGGCTGTGGTTGCGGGCGAGCGCAATCGTATTTCTGGGGTATTCAACAACCGTCTGAATAAGGGTATGCCCTTGGGTTCTGACCCGACGGTTGAATACGCCCTCGGCATTAGGCAAACGAAGGAAAAGCCTTTGACTTTCAAGCAGGTGGAAACCCCTTCTCCTTACAATACTTATATCAATGTAGGGCTGCCGCCAACTCCGATCGCATCTCCAGGAATAGCAAGTCTGGAAGCGACTCTGACTCCAGAAAATACAGAATACCTGTATTTTATGGCTCGATATGACGGCACTCACATTTTTAGCCGCACGCAGGCGGAACACGATGCTGCGATTGCTAAAGTTGACCAGCAGTTGCGATCAACTCAATAGATAGGCAATGACTAATACAAAAGTAAAAAGTCAAAAGTCACAAAGTAAAAGCAATAATTATTCACTTTTGATTTTTTACTTTTTTAATCTTTAACTTCCAATTTCTTATTTCTCAATCTAAAACCTAAAATCTAAAATCATTATGACTTGGGGTAAAATACTACAGCCTGACTTAGTTCTCGGCGATTCAGTCATGAAGTTAACGGCTGATATTCTTCAGGAATATAATATTAAAGGATTAGTTTTGGATGTGGACGAAACTCTCGTTCCCATCACTGCAATGAATGCTTCTCCTGAACTCACCCTGTGGGTGGAAGAAATAAAACCCGTAGTATCGCTGTGGTTGGCGAGCAATAATTTAAGTCAGACTCGGATCGGTCGGATTGCTGAGTCTTTGAATCTACCATACATCACGGGTGCAGCTAAGCCGTCCCGCCGCAAGTTGCGAAAGGCTATTAATGCAATGAATTTGCCGGTGGAACAAGTGGCGATGGTGGGCGATCGACTTTTTACTGATGTTTTGGCAGGCAATCGTTTGGGTATGTTTACTATTTTAGTGGAACCAATGGTTGATGCTGGGTATGCGCTTCGCAAGTATCCGGTGCGCTCTTTTGAAGTTTGGGTTTCTCAAGCTTTGGGGGCTTCTCTTGATAGCAGAAATTAGAAAAATTTAAATGACTCAAACTATTGTTGTTAAAATAGGAACTTCGACGCTGACTCGATCGACTACGGGAAACTTAGCTCTTTCAACTATTGCTGCATTGGTCGAAATTTTAGCTGATTTGCGGCAGCAAGGCCATCGAGTAGTTTTGGTTTCTTCGGGTGCGGTTGGAGTTGGCTGCGCGCGCTTGGGTTTGACGGAACGCCCGCGAAACATGGCTTTGAAACAGGCTGTGGCGGCTGTGGGGCAAGGGCGGCTGATGCGGGTGTACGATGATTTGTTTACTACTGTGCAACAGCCGATCGCTCAAGTATTGCTCACCAGGGGCGATTTAGTGCAGCGTAACGGTTATGTTAACGCTTGCAATACTTTTGGGCAACTGCTCCGGTTGGGCGTGATTCCGATCGTCAATGAAAACGATACAGTAGCGGTAGACGAACTCAAATTTGGCGATAACGATACGCTTTCGGCGCTAGTAGCGAGTTTGGTAGAAGCAGATTGGTTGTTTGTGCTCACAGATGTCGATCGGCTGTATTCCGCCGATCCGCGCAGCAATCCAGACGCACAGCCGATCGCCCTAGTTCAAAGTATGGCACAGCTCACAGAATTTCAGGTGCAAACAGGAGATTCCCGCAGCGGTTGGGGCACCGGCGGAATGGTGACAAAAATTGAAGCCGCGAGAATAGCAACTGCATCGGGAGTGCGGACTGTCATCACTGACGGCTGCTTTCCTGGTAATATCGAGAAAATACTCAAAGGAGAGTCGATCGGCACTCAATTTGAGCCTCAACCGCGCCCTGTAAACGCTCGCAAACACTGGATAGCTAACGTGCTAATTCCGGCAGGAAAACTATATTTAGACGCGGGTGCTGTCAAAGCAATTTCCCAGGGCGGAAAATCGCTTTTAGCTGCGGGTATTGCTCAAGTAGAAGGAGAATTTCAAGCTGATGATTCCGTGCAGTTGTGCGACGCCACCGGCAAGCAAATTGCTAGAGGACTTGTGAATTATAGCAGTTTAGAATTGAGACAAATCCAGGGCTGCAAGTCCGAAAAAATTGCTGAAATTTTAGGCTATGCAGGCGTAGAAACGGCGGTACACCGAGATAATTTAGTGATTGTTTAAACTAACAAATATCGAGACAGTCGATCGCGCAATGAGCGAAGGCAGAAATTGAAGATATTTGCAGCACAGTCTTGCAAGAATTTGTTTGGCTGTGTCTGAACAGCTCGTTCATCGCTTCTGTAAACAGTTCAAATAAATTTTGTGCTAATTCTAAAGCTGCTTGGTATTCCGCATCTGTAAGTTTGATTTCTTCTAAAATTTGCAACATCTCTGGCGTGTTTAAAAGGTGATAATTTTCTAAACCCCCATAATATCCTCCAAAATCAACAGATTCTTTTTGGTTAATTTGCTGTAATTCCATTACCACTGCTAGCACCGCCTCAAAAAAAACTTGGGCAGTTCCTTCGAGGACTTCCACTAACACCAGTTTCTGAATAGGAGAAGCTTTCCAAGCGTAGCGTTCGATCGCTGAACAAAGCGATCGAGTTTTTTTAGTTTCTTCACCCCAAAGCAGTCTGAAATCGCCGTAACTCATTAATTGGTTTAAGCCCAGTTCTTCTAGGTATTCTAGATAGTCGTGCCAATAATAGTTTTTTTTATAAGTATATTTATTAATGAGTTCCTGAACTTTGTTATTACTAGAAGATTCTCGCAGCACATATTTATTTAAATCGCTCAATCCCACAGCCAAAGGAGCGAGTACAGGTGCAAAAATTAGTCGTTGATTCGCGTGAATGTGTTTGTTGGCTAGAAAGTCAAACAAGGGCATTTTTGCAAACTCTTGCTTTTTGGGTTCAATGAATGCTACAATGCCTTTCATACTTTTTTCGCCTGAATGGTTGCTGTCAAGATCATCTTCATATCTCCGTTAATTATCTATATTTTAGAGCCTAAAGAATTGTGTTTATTATCATATATATTTGTATTTGAGATCATAGGTAAGAGTGTTGGCAGTCACAGGAAACAGTGATTTGTATCATATTGTGCCAGAAGTTCGAGCATCTTGTTGCCTAGAGATAAAATGTTCTAAATTTAGATTGCATATTTCAGTCGTTGCTCAAAGCCACCCCACAAGAGTTTGATTATTTACCGATAATTTAAAGGATGATTAACTTATCTGGGCAAGTGAGCATCCTGTTCGCACTGCTAAAAAATGCCTTTTACAAAATCGCGGTGATCCATGCAAATCAGTCCTAGACGCATAGAAGTCTCGAAACCAGGTTTCTTCGGAGATTCATCGCTACTCAACAAAAAATTTTCTGAGAAACCCGGTTTCTTTAACCCTTGCTTTTATTGCTTCTTCCCTCTTTGCTCTTCCCTCTTCATTATTCCTTCTTCTTTCTTCCGGCGGCCATAACTCTCCAAATGACAATTTCTAATTCTCAGAATTGCCTTTAGGTGCGTTCTGGGTTACTCTATCTTTTGGATCAGTTAACACAATTATAGGAGTTAATCTTGGAACGGACTTTTTTAGCGATTAAGCCCGACGGTGTACAGCGCGGACTCGTCGGCGAAATTATCGGTCGTTTTGAAGCCAAGGGCTTTAAGCTAGTTGGTATGAAGCTGATGACGGCGAGTCGCGAACTAGCGGAACAACATTATGATGTTCACAAAGAAAAACCCTTCTTTGCTGGATTGGTAAACTTTATCACTTCAGGCCCTGTAGTGGCGATGGTTTGGGAAGGCGACGGCGTTGTCGCCTCGGCGAGAAAAATCATTGGCGCCACAAATCCTCTGAATGCAGAACCTGCGACAATTCGGGGAGATTTTGCCGTCAATGTCGGTCGTAATCTCATTCACGGTTCTGATGCTGTCGAGACTGCCCGTGCGGAAATTAGCCTTTGGTTCAAGGAAGAAGAATTGAGTGCTTGGACACCTTGTTTAACTCCTTGGATTGTGGAATAGTTTTGATATTCTCCCGGTGGTTAATCGGGAGATATAGCCTTTCTTAGACAGATGAAATATCATGTCGCTGACTCACTCATAACTGTAAACTATAGAATAGTTTGAGATTTTTACTCGTTACCCGGAGCTTCCTGGTAACGAGAAGAAAAAACGTTAATCTGAACTTAAAAACTCCAAATAATTATTAGTCAATTCTTTGACTGCTAATTCGTAAAACTGTTGACCGTGTTCGGGGGTTGCTAAGCCTGGATTTGAACCCATTCTCCCGTCGGGAAATCGGCGGCGGAAGTCAGCAGCACCGTAAATTTTGTGCCCGGAACCGACTTCTTCCGAAAGCGGAGCTTGCTTGATTGCTTCTGGATAAAGGTACTGGGTTAAGGCGACTTCGCTGGGGGTGGCGTGGGAACCTTCTTGGTTTCCGTATAATTCTTTTGCTAGTTGGTAAACTGAACCGCACATGAACCAGTTGCCGATTTGACACTGGATTTTATCGGCATTTGGTAGATTCAAGTCCGACAAATGCGCGTATGTCTCGGAAAATGCTGCTTTCATGGTGGCAATGTTGCCGCCGTGACCGTTAATGAAGAAATATTTCTCAAATCCAGCTTTTGCCAAAGATGTGATATAGTCCCTGACTACCAATATCAGAGTCTGCGGTCGCAGGCTGATTGTGCCGGGAAAGCTGGTGTGGTGCAGGGCCATGCCGACATTAATTGTCGGGCCGATTAAGGCATTGGCAGCTTCGCCGACACCGCGGGCGATCGCCTTGGCTGCAATGGCGTCAGTCCCGATCAAGCCGGTGGGCCCGTGCTGTTCGGTGGAGCCGATCGGGATAATTATGCCTCGGGAGCTTTCTAGATAAGCTTCTACCTCGGACCACGTACTCAAATGCAGCAACATGATAGGCAGTCTACAAAATTTTTACTTGCTATCGTCGATCGTAGCCGGCACGGGAAGAAAAAGGAATTTGGACGAACTTATTATTGTATTCTTAAAAAAAGCCCTACAGTGCGATCGGAACTTTACCGTTATATTACTTAACGTTAATAATTTAACCACTTGATGGCCAAAACTTTACCTTTTAATAACCTTTTAAGAGTAGTATAACAAGCATATCCCTCTAGATTGGGTGTTACGTGGTCAATTAACAGCGGGCAATGTTTTATGAAATTAACACCGACCCCGAAAAATGACCAGACTTCTGTGGCCTGGACGCAGGCAGGCAGCGCGGTTCCGACAACTGCTCTACGGCTGTATTCCTTACACGAGCAAGTAGCAAAGGTCGAGCGCGTGTCTGTGGGATGGACTGGCGAAAGATTCTAAGCGATCGAACAAATGGCGATCGTACAAGCGATCGCAGCGCGAGAGTACCTCAGCTACTGAAGAAGGTACCTCCCGCTAGCCACATACAAACATCACTCCCACTGATATTTATGTCTTCTGCTGAATTAAGCGAAAGTCCTTCAAGGTTGGCTGTTGGACAAGCCGGCCGTATCTTGTTATTGGAAGGTGAAGATCTGTTGCGGGAAATGCTAGCTTTAGCCCTTAAAGAACAGGGCTACGAGGTGGTGGTTACTAGCGACGGGCGCAACGCTCTGCCTTCTGTACAGGCTTCTTCGTCATACCATGGTGAATTGGCCTTTAACCTGTTAATTATGGATTCAATTAACGGTTTAGATCTGTGTCGAATGTTACGGCATCAAGGAAATCCCGTCCCTATTTTGATTATCGGTGCTAGAGGAAGTGCCAACAATTGCGCTTTTTACCTCGAAGCCGGATCGGATGATTATCTGACCAAGCCTTTTGGAATGCGGGAGTTTATCGCTCGCTGTCGAGCGCTGATGCGACGCCAGCGCCTCGGTCGCTTACCGGAACCGAGGATGCTGCAATATAAGAGCATAACTCTATATCCTGAAGAGTGCCGCGTGTTGGTTCGTGGTCTGGAAGTGAAATTTTCTCCTAAACAGTTTCGCTTACTAGAACTATTTATGAATTATCCCCGGCGAGTTTGGTCTCGCGATCAGTTGTTGGAAAAAATTTGGGGTCAAGATTTTATCGGAGACAGCAAAACGGTTGACGTTCACATCCGTTGGCTGCGCGAAAAGTTGGAATTAGATCCGGGTCAACCGGAATATATCATTACGGTACGTGGGTTCGGCTATCGATTTGGTTAAATTTTTAAATCAGTTATAGGGTTGCAAGTTGCAGCCGAATTGACGTAAGGACACAACATTTTTGTGTCCTTATTTGTCTATGGAGAGTGTGCAATACACTAGCTTGGAGGTGCAGCCAGTAGACTTATTGTAGCGACCGTTACCGTTATCTTTTACCCTTGGCGATCGGTATAAATCAAAACTCCCCTGTCCAGTGCCAACAATGCAGTTTGGAGCAATCTCCTGCAACCGCAACAGTCGCCACCATATCTGAACTCGGAATTAATTCCATTAAAGACCATCTCGATGCTTCTTCAGGGCTTTTTTCAACATTTAACAGCGCTGCTGGTTCCCCTGGTGCGAGGCTGACATCAAACTGATTCAGGGGAAGAGAAAGTCCTTTCCCAACTGCTTTGATATAGGCTTCCTTGCGAGTCCAGCAGCTAAAAAAAGCGCGGGGTTGGAGATGTTCTGGGAGCGAACGCAAGACAGTATTTTCTAAGGGTGAAAAAAACTTTTCCGCAATTTCCAGACAAGGAAATTTTGGATTCATACCTTCAATATCGACACCAATATCTCGACTTTTGGTAATAGCAATTAGAGCCATGTTCCCTGAGTGAGACAAATTGAAACGGAGGGTATTTCCCCCTTGGGCGGCGATGAGGGAGGGTTTACCGTAGGGATTGTAGTCAAAGCGCAAAATGTGAGAATTTATGTTAAGATAGCGACTGAGAATTTCTCTCAGGGCGCCACGACTCACAATAAATTGCGATCGACCTTTGGGAAAATGAAAACCCTCGGCTTTTGTCCGCTCGTCGGTAGAGAGAGTCTGTTGTAAACTCTGCAAGCAAGATTCTGTTTGAGCTAGAGAGACGCGCCAAACATGAATTTCGCCCAGATCCAATGTCAAGTCTTGCGGTGGAGAATTCCACGAATCAAAAGCAGCAATCATGTATTTATCTTCTTTTCTGAGTCACCTCATCCAGCATTCCCATAAACAGGCATCTTGTCTGTTCTACTTTTAGAAACAGGTAAGATGCCTGTTCTACAACAGATGAATTTCAATCGCAAGAATTAATAAATCCAGCTTTGTACAACTTTTCCCGCTAATTGCTGTCCCAACCAAGGCGTATTGGCCGATCGCGACTTCAGACTTTGCCCGTCAACAGTCCAACTCATTTCCGGGTCGAACAAAATCAGCTCAGCAGAGACTCCCGGCGCAACCGTGGTGGGGGTTTGTCCGAGACAAACGGCAGGGCCTGCGCTTAACAATCGCCACAGTTCTAAAGCCGAAAATTCGCCCGTTTTTACCAGTCCGTGCCACAGTAAAGGCAAAGCTAATTCCAAGCCGATCGCCCCGGGCGGACTATCAGCAAAAGCCACAGTTTTCTCCTCATAAGTATGCGGGTTGTGGTCGATCGCGATCGCATCAATTACGCCATCTTTCACAGCTTGAATCAGCGCTAATTGGTCGTTGATATTCCCCAACGGCGGTTCTAGGCGTAAATTCGGATCGTAGGGCAACGAAGCAGTCAGAGCATTTTTCCCGCCGGAATCTTTAGAGTTTCCTGAAATTGCCCCGACATTCAACAGCAAGTGCATCCAAGTCACACTCGCAGTCACCGGCAAACCCCGCGCCTTCGCATCTCGAATCAATTCCACGCTGCGCGCCGTGGAAACGCGCATAATGTGCACCGGAGTGTCCGCAGATGCCACCAACTCTAGAATTGCAGCCAAAGCCGAAGTTTCCGCACTCGCCGGAATTCCTGGTAAACCCAAGCGCACCGACAGCGCACCTTCCCTCACCGCACCATTTCCTGCCAAAGTTCGATCGCACGGCCACAAAGCCACAGACTTACCCAAAGGCTTGATATACTCCAGCAAACGCCTCACCAGAGCCGGATTAGACAGCGGCAAACCGTCTGCAAAACCCACCACTGGACAGGATGCCAGCTCGCCCAACTCTGCCATCTGCTGCCCTTTAACGCCCGCTGTCAGCGCTCCCCAAAAATACAAGCGGGGCAGCCCGGGTGACAAATTGCGGATATGTTGCTGCAACAAAGCTAAACCGGCCAAATTGTCAACAGGCGGCGAGGTATCCGGCAAAATCGCCACTCGCGTAAAACCCCCAGCCGCCGCAGCCTGCATCAAAGATTCGAGCGTTTCCCGATCCTCAAAACCCGGTTCTCCGCTGTGACTGTACATATCACTTAACCCCGGCCCCAAAATCAGTCCCTGGCAATCCCGCACTTGTGTCTCAGCGGGAAACTCAGCAATTTTTTCTTCGACTGCTTTGATATCACCTTCAGCAATCAGAATATCAGCGATGCGATCGCTCCCTGAAACTGGATCTAGCACCCGTACATTTTGTAGCAGTTCGCGGCTCATATAACAGAAGGAAGAAGGAAGAAGGAAGAAGGAAGAAGGAAGAAGGAAGAAGCAATCCACCGCATTAGTTTCAGGAATTAAGAACTTCCTAAGCGTCGGGCGCGGTTGTTATCAAAATTCAAACATTTTTCAGGCGGGCGAAGCGTAGCGGTGGGCGTTCCTTCCGCTACGGGTTCGCGCTCAGCACTTTACTAATTACAGTGCTCCGGCTGCTGTTTTGTCAAAAACTCCGCCGCTCAAATGAGTTGTGACATTCATCGCTTGTAATACCGGCAAACCATCGGGGCCGTGGGGATAATCAATCACGCTAACGGCTCCGTTTCCTTGTTTGAATTTCCAGAAATGTTCGGGTTCCAAACCGAATAGGTGGCAGAGAATTGCTTTGTTAATGGCATCGTGAGCAACGACAATCCCAGTACCAGAAACTGATTGTACGATTTCTCGCCAAGCTGCGATCGCCCTTTGCCAAACTTGCTGCAAATTCTCTCCTTCGGGCATTTGGACTTTTTCAGGAGATGTTTTCCATTCTTCGAGCAAACCCGGATAGGATTGTTCGATTTCTGATTCAAATTTTCCTTCCCAAAGTCCGTGGCTGATTTCTCTAAGTTCGTCGCGGAGTTCCAGTTGCAAACCGCCGTGGTATTTGAGAATAATTTCCGCAGTTTCTTTCGGGCGCAGCATCGAACTGCTAATCGCAAAATCTAATTTTACATCCTTGAGAAATTCTGCTGCCCGCCGGGATTGTTCGCGACCGTTATCGTTGAGAGGCACGTCAATCTGTCCTTGAAATTTACCTGCTTTATTCCAGTCTGTTTCGCCGTGACGCACCAACAACAATCGCGGGCCTTGGTGTCCGTCCCTCGGTTTGGGAAAAATTTCCCCGGTATGGGAAGTTAAATTCACCGACTCTAATTGAACTGCAATTTTCTTTTTTGGCTCTCCGAGTTCGTCGTTGGTAACAGGGGAAGGGCCAAAATTAATGACACTAATTCCGCAATTTGACTGTTGAATTGATTGATAGTAATCCGGGGTAATTTCCGACGCCGTGGCGATGAGAGCGCGGTTGATTCCGTTGTGACCTACTACTAGAATTGTGCCGTCCTGGTGGCGCGATAAAAGTTCTTGCCAAAAATGACGGGCGTTAGCAAAAATTGCCAATACGGGAAAGTGTTCGATGTCTCCGTCAGCAGATGGCAGTTTCATGGAAAATTTGTCTGGCTGTTTTTGCCACTGCTGATATGCTTCGGGGAATTTGTCGATCGCATCTTGGCGCAACATTCCTTCCCACAGAGGCAAATCGATTTCCATCAAATTATCGGTTGGCTGGAGTTGTGGCGGATTTGTCAAGCGCGACAGGATGATTTCCGCTGTTTCTTTGGCTCGTTGCAGGGGACTGGTATAGGCGGCATCAAAGGCGATACTGCTGAGTGTGTCGCCTACTTGCAGGGCGGTGTTGCGGCCTGCTTCTGTCAAAATTGATTTATCGAGGCGGCCTTGGATGCGGCGTTCTTGATTGTAGGTGCTTTTGCCGTGACGGACTAAGATAATGCGAGTCATTCGATTTTAGATTTTAGATTTTAGATTTTAGATTTAGCCTGCTACCCCGCTGCGGGTGCGCTGTACACACCTTACCCATACATGGCGGAGCGAGGATTTGTGGCGTAAGTCTTGTTGAGGCGAGTCAAAAAGATGAGCCAGTGAAATTTTACCAGTTGTCGGGATACTCTCGTCTGCAACGACCTATGATTAAAGACGGAAAAGATTTAGCCACGGATTCGCGCGGGACGGAAAAGCAGGAATGACACTGAAGCGGGTTATTTTAGGTATTTTAACGGCGATCGCGATCGCCCTGGTCGGTTTATCTTTACTTGCTAGTTGGAACCAGCCGCAAATTCAAAGCCGGCTGGAACTCTACCAGACAAATTTGCTGCTGCACGCCTCGGAGTGGCAGGGAGAAAATAATCAGAGTGTTAATTTAAGTTCGGCGCGCAACAATATTGTCGGTGCAGATCCTTTAAATACGGCTTTGACGCAATATCAAGAAGCGCGAGACTCGACTCGCAAAACTCTCGAAACAACTCAATCACAATTTAAAGGAATTCAGTCTGCCATCACCTCCAAGTCTGCTGATAATACTCTGAAATTGGCTCAAAACAAGGCTTTATCAGAGTCTATCGAGCAACAGTCAGCGCTGCTAAACGAACTTGACTTGCGCTTGGGAATTTTGCAGGTAAGCAGCGGTAAAACTGAGGCTGCGCTCCAAACTTGGACAAATTTAGTTGAGCGCTACAAAACTAAAATTGATGACGATTCTTCGGTGGTAACTGCTCAAGTTTTAAGGGGAATTTGGATCAATCCGGCTCAACTGCTGCCGGATGCCGAACCCCGCATTCAAAAGTCTTTGGATGGCTGGTTTCGCTATCGTGCTCTCGCTCAACTTTACAAGCTGCAAGAACGTTCTAAAGAGCTGGTGGCGCTGCAAGCAGCAGAGCAAGCAACGGCTGAACAAGCTATAGAAAAGTTGGCAATTGTGGTTGGGGTTCCGGCGATCGCACTTTTTATTGGCACGATTTTGCTGATTGGTTTGACCGTGCAGTGGCTGTTGCAGCGGCAGCAGTTAGAGACAGCAGGTTCCGGCCCGGTGTTGGCGCGAAATGCGAGCTTGACTTGGGATGTGCCTTGGGACGGCGAGATTGTTTGGCAGGTGCTTGTGGTCGGCTTTTTCTTTGTCGGGCAAATCTTGATTCCCTATTTGTTGCTGCCTGTTTCTCTGGCTGTTTTAAAACTCAATCCTGCTACTTTTGACGGGCGCGACAAGGCTTTTTATATCTTTGCTACTTATTTGTTGCTGTCGGCTGGGGGGCTTTCGGTACTGTATTTTTCGGTCAAGTCTTTTTTGCCTTTGCCGGAAGGTTGGTTTCGGACTAATTGGCGGGGAAATTGGTTTTTGTGGGGTTTGGGTGGCTATTTTGTGGCTTTGCCTTTGGTAGTTTTGGTGTCGCTGATCAATCAGCAATTTTGGCAGGGACAAGGCGGCAGTAATCCGATTTTGCCGATCGTTCTTGAAGGTAGGGACAACGTGGCTTTGGTGGTGTTTTTCGGCACTGCTGCGATCGCCGCTCCGGTTTTTGAGGAAATTGTGTTTCGAGGCTTTCTGCTGCCTTCTCTGACTCGCTATTTGCCTGTTTGGGGAGCGATCGCAGCTTCTGCTTTCTTGTTTGCTGTGGCTCACTTGAGTGTCTCTGAGATTCTGCCTTTGGCGACTTTGGGTGCGGTTTTGGGGTTTGTGTACACGCGATCGCGCAATCTCCTTGCTCCTATGCTTCTCCACAGTCTTTGGAATAGCGGTACTCTCCTGAGTCTGTTTCTTTTGGGGGGTGGCGCGAGTTAATTGGGGCGGTTGTTAATAATTGTGAATTAATCGAGTTTTTTTGAGAGCGATCGTCAAGGCGATCGACTCTTGCCAAAAACAGCACTAGGGTGTTCGGTGCGCCCCTGATATCTAGGTCGGTAAAATAACCGGAATTCATATAGGGGCGGGTTCACCCTAATCTGTAATATCAGCCACAGATCCAGATCGACGAGTCCAGGTTGCTTACTTGAGCGGAAAAACAGAGTTTAACATGGAAGTAATATCTTGTCGGCTGATGATTGAGAGAGTTACCCGGGCGATCGCACCAAACGGAAGTTGACAATCCGGCTAATTTATAGCTAAATTTTAATTTAGGATGAGGCTTAAACCCATGAGCAATTTGAACAGCCGCAACTTAGAGGGAACGCCGAGTTGGATGCGTTTCGCACCCTACGCAGCCTTGGGCATTTTAATATTTTCTCTCAATTCAGGCAGCGAACTCAATTATTTCTTGAGAGGCTACTTGGTGATTCTACAGGCTCAAGCCGGTATAGTTCTGCTGTATTTTGCGATGTCTAAGTTTCGCAAAAACCCAAATAAATGAGTAAAAATTAGTAAGATTACTTAGCTCGATCGTTCCAGCTCGCGCATTAAAAGTAGATCGCGGAAGTTAAAATAAAAAAACTGGGGAAAGTAAAAATGGTAAAAGATAAAACCGTAGCAGTTGTGTTAGCTTTCTTTGTTGGAGGTTTCGGAGTTCACAAATTTTATTTGGGCAATAACTTAGCAGGGGTATTATACTTGCTATTTTCTTGGACATTAATTCCGTCACTGATCGCATTTTTCGATTTTATCGGCCTACTGCTGATGTCGGAACAAGCTTTTCAGCTTCAGTACAATGGCGGCACGCTGCCGTCGGGGTATGCCCTCAGAGCGGCAAAAGATGTAACAGGGGCGATCGGCGAATTGAAAAAACTTTACGATATGGGCGCAATTACCGCCGAAGAATATGAAGAAAAACGCCAAAAACTGTTGCGAGAATTGTAATTAATAAGGAAGAAGGAAGAAGGAAGAAGGAAGAAGGAAGCCCACCCTTAAAAAAGTGGGAGTGAAATAAGAAAGTGTGAGATCACAACTATTGAAGGATAAAATTAAAGTGTCTCAAGATTTATACTGGCTGCGTCAAACTCCTAACTGGGTGTGGTATGCTTTTATTCCATACTTCGGTGGATTGGCGATCGCCTATGCAGGCCAAAAGTCAAATATTCGTAGTTGGATGGGATGGGGTGTTGCAATTACTTTAGCAGCACTAGCGGTATCTTCTTCAGCTAATTTGGGTACGATCGTTTGGATCGCTCAAATTGTTACTGCTTTTAGTTTGAAAAAGCGCTATCTGATCAAAACTGCACCCAGAGGTTTACTGGTTCCTGCAAGTGCAACAAATGCCGAAGAACTGGCAAACGTGCGCGGCAAAATAGATATTAACGAGTGTACCAAAGACGATATGGTCAGAATATTGGGTTTGCCGATCGTCTACGCCAACGATATTGAATCTTTGCAAAACGAAGGCTACATTTTTACCCACGCCGAAGAGTTATCAGAAATAGCCGGAGTTCCCGAAAGCCACGTCAGACGCATCGCCCCGATGATTTGCTTCAGCTACAATTATCAAAAAGAATTGCAGTTTACTTGGAAACGGTTAAATATCCTTTCGCCGGAAGAGTTGATTGCCAGCGGGTTAGATCGGATTGTTGCCGAAAAAATAGTTAGAGAAAGGCAGAGAAAAGGCGCTTACAAATCAGTTGTGGAAGTTAAGCGGCGGACGGGACTGCCTTTTGATTCATACCGCCATATTTGTTAATTTGCAGTTGTTACCACGAACAGCTTATGACAACAAAATTAGAAGTTAACGGACAAAAAATGTATGATACAGATTACCTCAGATAGAGAGAAACCAGTTTGGCAAAGTTGCGGGTTCGCGACTTTTCAAACATCAACTGGGAAAATCTGATTGCAGAAATAGAAGACATGGGGCGAAGTGAACGCCGGAGTTGAGAGAGTAATTTGGTGGTAATTCTCCGGGACTTGCTTAAGTGGCAATTTCAACCAGATCAAAGAAGGGGTAGCATATCTAAAAATCTGAAATCTCAAATCTCAAATCTCAAATCGATTGACTTTCTGCCAGAGGAAATGATTCAACGGTAGCATGGCTAAAAAGCTCGATCGCCTCCTGGTAATTGACATTAAATGCACCTGCTGGCAAAAATCTCCCCCAGAAGGCGGACTCAGCGAAATTATAAAAAAAAGTATTTATCCTCTTGACATTTACACAAAATAATGATATCTCAGTATATTGTGAAACTCCTACTTTTTCCTAGCATCAACTCCAAGCCCGGGTAAGTTTTCAAGAATCTGTCTTAAATATCAGTGGTATCCTATCAGAATTATTATTGAAACGCAGAACGACACAATAGTAGCAGAACCGCTAACATCACACTTATGTCTGACTCTACTCCATCCCAAATCTCCCCAGAAGCTGCACCGGAAAGTGCTGCTACCGAAAACCGCAGTGCCAAAACTCGGCAACTGTTGGGCATGAAAGGGGCCGCTAGCGGGGAAACTTCTATCTGGAAGATTCGCTTGCAATTGATGAAACCGATTACCTGGATTCCCTTAATTTGGGGCGTGGTGTGCGGGGCGGCGTCTTCTGGAAACTATGTTTGGAACCTAGAAAATTTCTTGATCGCAGCAGCTTGTATGTTGATGTCAGGGCCGTTGCTGGCCGGGTACACTCAAACTTTGAATGATTTTTACGATCGCGACATTGACGCCATTAACGAGCCCTACCGTCCAATTCCCTCCGGTATCATCTCGATTCCGCAAGTAGTAACGCAAATTTTGGTATTATTAGCCGCTGGTATTGGGGTGGCTTATGCTCTAGACTTGTGGGCGGGTCATGAATTCCCGATAATGACTGTTTTGACTCTCGGCGGCGCGTTTCTAGCTTACATCTACTCTGCGCCCCCGCTGAAACTCAAGCAGAATGGCTGGTTGGGAAATTATGCCCTGGGTGCTAGCTACATTGCCCTGCCTTGGTGGGCGGGTCAAGCTTTGTTTGGTACACTAGATCCCACCATTATGATATTGACCCTGTTTTACAGTTTGGCAGGGCTGGGGATTGCGATCGTCAACGATTTCAAAAGTGTTGAAGGCGATCGGCAATTAGGGTTAAAATCTTTGCCAGTGATGTTTGGAATCACCACCGCAGCTTGGATTTGCGTGTTGATGATCGACATCTTTCAAGCTGGGATTGCAGGCTACCTGATCAGCATCCACCAAAACCTTTACGCTGTCATTCTGCTGCTGCTGATAATTCCCCAAATTACTTTTCAGGATATGTACTTTTTGCGTAATCCCCTTGAAAATGATGTTAAATATCAGGCAAGTGCTCAGCCTTTCCTGGTTTTGGGTATGCTGGTAGCAGCCTTGGCACTGGGTCATGCGAGTTAAGCAGAGTTGTGAGGTTTGAGTTAAAAAATTTTGAATTCAAAAAATCTAATTCACTTCTCAAAAAAATACCAAGCTCTGCAGCGTTAAGAAAAGTTTTGAATTTTGAGTGGTGAATTAAAAAGTTTTTAATTCAAAAAACCTAATTCAAGGCAGCGTGTTATTCAATAAAAAATGTCGAATTAAAAATTAAGAATTGAAGAAAGCTAGCTTTTTAAATTTTTAATTTTTAATCGGACTTGATGAGGTTTGAAGGTCTGAACGTGGCAGAATTTTTCTCAAATATCAAAGATACATTGAGCAAAGTCACTAACGCAATAAGCGGTAATTCCGATCGAGAACCGCCCAAGGCTGCGAAGGGCAATAAGCTCAACTCGCCGGAATCCGAGGCGCAATTTTATACACAGACAAGGGATGAGCGAGCCGAGTATGTGGTATCAGAAGATGCTGCACCTCCAGAAGAGTCAGAATATTTAGAGTCAGATTATTTAGAGCCAGAATACGCTCGATATCCAATAGTCAAGCGCGATTGGGAAGGATTGAAGCGCTTAATTGCTTGGTTGGAAATTGAACCTCAAGTTACCAGCTTGCAAACTAAGGGAAAAGAATTGTTGCAGCCGGGATTAAGTTTGCTCGGAACTAAATCACCCCAAAAATCCGATAGTAGCGAATTTTCGGAAAATAGCGAATCGCAGAACACCCAACTGCCGATAAATACCGCACTACAGGAAAATAGCGCACCGCAGGAAAATACTAAAAAACGTGTCCCCCGCCGTCCTAGATTTTGGATAAGTTTAGGTGTTGCCAGTATCAGTGGGGGCGCTTTAATCTACTGCTTATGGATTTTGTACACCTTAGACAAAGGTTTGCCGGATGTTAACGATTTGTCAGCCTTTAACCGCGACGGAACGCTGACAATTAAGGCTGCAGATAATACGATTTTGTTGCAGTCTGGCCCGGCAACTAGAGATAAACTGAAACTTCAAGAAATTCCCGAATTGTTGGTTAAAGCTTTTATTTCCATAGAAGACCGCCGTTTTTACAAACATCGCGGGGTGGATTATCAAGGTATTGTGCGCTCGATTGTTTCTAACTTGATAGAAAGAGATTTAGTGCAGGGTGGCAGTACAATTACGCAACAATTGGCTCGCGTTGTTTTTCTTAATCAGGAAAGAAGTATTAGGCGGAAAGTCCGGGAAGCTCTTTTAGCTCAAAAAATAGAGCGAGAGTTGAGTAAAGACCAAGTTTTAGAACGATATTTAAATCTAGTTTATTTGGGTTCGGATGCTTACGGGGTGGCAGATGCGGCTTGGGTTTTCTTTAGCAAAACAGTCGATAAATTAAATTTGGCAGAAATGGCAACTTTGGCGGGTTTGCCACCGGCACCGAGCGAATATTCGCCTTTGGTTAATCCGGATATGGCTAAGAAACGCCGCAATATTGTGCTGCAACAAATGCAGGAAGCGAAGGTAATTACAGAGGTTCAGGCGAAGGAGGCGATGGCGGAACCTATGGCGGTTAAACCAAGTGCGCCGAAGCGATTTAAAGTAGTCGCGCCTTATTTTGCTAGTTACATTCGCAAGGAATTGCCGCGCTATGTTTCTAAAGATGCTTTGGAAGCTGGCGGTTTGACTGTTGAGACGACGGTGAATTTGAAGTGGCAGAAAATAGCGGAAGAGGTTGTTAAAAATGCGATCGAAGTTGATGGCCGCCGTCAGGGTTTTGAACAGGCCGCTTTAGTTTCTATGGATACTAAGACTGGGGAAGTTAAGGCCCTGGTGGGTGGCGGAAATTTTAAGGAAAGTCAGTTTAACCGTGCTACGCAGGCTTTGCGGCAGCCCGGATCGACGTTTAAAGGGTTGGTTTATGCAGCAGCGATGGCGGCTGGTTTTTCTCCCTATGACAGTTACGAAGACGAACCAATTATTATCGACGGGTATCAACCGAATAATTATGGCAAAAAATTTAGCGGTTGGCGATCGATCTCGGATGCTTTGACGAGTTCGGTGAATGTCGTAGCTGTGAAGGTGTTGATGGATGTGGGGTTTGAACCGGCGATAAAATTAGCCAACGATATGGGGATTAAGTCTAAATTGAGTCCGATTTATTCCCTGGCTTTGGGTTCTTCAGAGGTAAATTTGCTGGAGTTGACCAATGCTTACGGTACTTTAGCATCGCAAGGAAATTTTATTGAAGCCCACGGCATTAAGCGGGTGATTAATCAGCGGGGAAATGTGATTTATCAGGCTAATTTTAAACCGAAGCGGGTTTTGGATAAGGATAGTGCTGCGATTACTACTTGGATGTTGGAGGGCGTTGTGCAAGACGGTACGGGGGGGCCTGCTGCGTTAAACGATCGCGCTGTAGCAGGCAAAACTGGTACTTCGGAAAACGTGCGGGATTTGTGGTTTATTGGTTACATTCCACAGGTGGTGACTGGGATTTGGCTGGGGAATGATGACAATTATCCGACTTGGGGAACTAGCGGTACGGCGGCCTACAATTGGCGCGATTTTATGAGTCAAGCTGTTAAGGGAATGCCGGTAGAGAAGTTTCCAAAGTTGCCGCAGTTGGAGGGCCGCAAAGGCAGTATTAAGGCCAAACCGGTGCAGCCTCATAAGATTATTAGGGGGATGATTGTGAATGAGGATGGTGCGATCGTACCGTACAATCCTAATCCTGAACCGAAGTATTACCCACCGCAAGAACCTGCTTATCAAGAGCCTGCTTATCAAGAGCCTGCTTATCAAGAGCCTGCTTATCAAGAGCCTGCTTATCAAGAACCGGGATATTAAGCTATCGCTTTGGAGTAAGGAGTTTACTGATTTTTCAAGTGCTTTAGCCTCACCATAAAAAAGCCGTCCATGTGATGTCTGTGCGGCCAAACTTTCACCCATCCTTCGGGTGATGGCTGTACGGGTAAATCAATTGTTGGCCGTTCGATTTGCCAGTGAGGATTGCTGTCTAAGAACGATCGAATAACTGTTTCATTTTCCAAGGGATGAATTGTGCAAGTTGCATAAACTAATACGCCGCCGGACTTGACAAATGTCGCTGCATTTGCTAATAATTCCGATTGCAATTGGGATTGTGTTTGAATGTTTTCGGGCGTGTGGCGCCAGCGGGCGTCGGCGCGGCGGTGGAGGGTTCCGAGGCCAGAACAAGGTGCGTCTAGTAAAACTCTGTCTGCGAGGTTAACAAACTCTGGGAAATAGCGGCTGTCTCCGGTATGAATTTTAATGGATTTCATCTGGAGTCTGTCTGCATTTTCTTTAAGTTTTTTGAGTCTGCTGGCGGTTTTGTCGCAGGCATAAATAGTGCCTTTATCCTGCATTAATTCGGCGCTGTGGGTGGTTTTTCCCCCGGGCGCGGCGCAGGCGTCGATGATAGTTTCCCCAGGCTGCGGCGCTAGTAAATGGGTGACTAATTGAGCGCTGCTGTCTTGGATTGTCCACCAACCTTCGCTGTATCCGGGGAGGTTTTGAATGGCGCCGATGCTGCCATTTAGTCTTAATGCTTGTGGCAAGTGTGGGATTCTGCTAACGCTGATCTTTTGGGATTTGAAGGCGGTTTCAATTTCGGCGATCGAGCTTTTTAAAGGATTGATTCTCAGGTCAATTGTGGGGGATTGGTTGAACCATTCACACAGTTGTTCGGTTTCGGTTTCGCCTATTTGTTCGATCCACAATTTCACCAGCCATTCGGGGAAGCTGTGCAAAATTCCTAGGCGTTCAACGGTTGATTTATAATTAGTAACTGTTAATGGGTTTAAGTCGTTATCTGTTAAACGGATGTATTGGCGCAACAAACCGTTGACAAAACTGCTGAGTCCAGAAAAGCCGTTTTCTTTTGCTAGTTGAACGGTGGTGTTGACGGCGGCGGAGGGGGGAATCTGGTTTAGATATTCGAGTTGATATAAGCCTAAATGTAGGATGGTGCGAAGTTCTGGCGGTTGTTGGGAGGATTTCTTTGTGGCTAGTTTGTCGATGATGAAGTCGATCGATCGCATTCTCCTGACGCTACCGTAAACTAATTCTGTGACTAAACGCCGATCGAGGTCGTTGAGTTGAGAATTGCTGAAAGCGCGATCGAGTGCGGCATCTGCGAATGCACCGCGGCGGTGGACTTCACGGAGTGCGAGAAAGGCTATTTGGCGGGGATTTTGCATAGTTGGTTGCTTATATGTCAAGTTATTATAGGTTGTTTGAGGATTGAAAATAAAAAATAGAAATCACGGCGATTGAACTCGCATCTATACAAACAAAGATAAGACGGCGATTGAAATCGCGCCTATACAAACGATATCCGCCTCTGTGGAGGGAAGAAAATAACCCGGTTTTAACCCCCCGGTCTTTTTTGTTCAAATTTCGTCGGGATTGATGCCCATTTCTCGCAATTTTTGGGATAGGCGATCGGCTTTTTGCTGTGCTAACTCTTTATCTTGCCGTTCTTGTTCCATTTGTTGCTGTGTTAGTTCCATTTGTCGTTGTGCTGATTCCTGTTGTCTTGACAACTCCACATAAGACAAAAACTTCTGTCCATCAGGCCGATAAATTTCCAAGTCTCCCGATGCAGTTTGAAAACGGATCTGCAAACGCGGACTCACCCAACCATCCATTAATTCAATATAGTTTAGTTTTCCATCAGAACGCAGCCAACCAATTAATTCATTATCCTCTGGACTGTAAACATAATATTCTTCGACTCCATAATCCTGGTAGAAATTAAACAGCTTAAACAGTTCTCCGATTCGATTTCCCGGCGAGAGGATTTCAAAGACAACTTGCGGGGCGATATTATCTTCCAGCCACTGTTGGTAGGAGCCTCTGTAACCTTTCGGTCTGCCAAAAACTACCATTGTATCAGGTGCTTGGCGAGTTTTGTTATCGCCTTCGACGGGATACCACAGCAAGTCACCGGCTACAAAGACATTTTCGTTGTCTTTGTATAAGGCATCTATTCCGCCTTGAATGGTGACAATTAGTTCAAACTGTTTGGTATTGTCTGACATGGGTTTGCCGTCGCTGTCTGGGTAGATGATTCCTGCTGAGGTTTTAGTTGGAATTGTTGCGGTCATGGGGATGAGTCCTTGGCTAGTATCATCAATTTCTATTTTATACCTATTTTATAGGACTTACTCACGGGGCCGAGAAACCTGTTTTTTTACGAAAATACTTCGTTCGTACTCGAAGATTAGGTAAAAAACCAGGTTTCTTTGTGGGAGTGCATAAGTCCTGTTTTACTTATTCGGGTTTGGTTGACACCAATGGTTCTAATAAATTGCGTTCTTCGATGGGAAGTTCTAACAAAACTCGTCTGTCGCCCTTTGTTTCCTTATAGCGGACAGCCGCATTCAGCAGGCGGATGGGAATTTGGAATTCTTCGTACTTGCTGGTTAGTTTTTGCCACAATTCTAACCAAGTGCGTGCAGTTTTGTCGCTTACCATTTCTGACATTAGCGCGGGGATATTTCGCACAATTCCCTGTCCTAAGACTGAGAGATATTCATGCTTTTCGTAAACTGCAATCAGGCTGGCGATGCGATTTTTCCATATCGCTGCATCGTGCGTGTTTGCGAACAGGTTGCTGGTAATTAACTTGGCATCATCTGCCTCAGCTTCATCGTCGGGTTCAAAGCGTTGGAATGCGTCGTCTAAGGCGGCGATACCTTCATCCCAACGATTTAATCCGAGAATAGCAATAGCTCGGTTGAAGAAGACATATGAAGATTGCTCACCAAGTTCGATCGCTTTATGGCAAGATGCTAAGGCTTCTTCATAGCGTTCGAGGTTGCTGAGTACATCGCCTCGAAGTGTCCAAGCCAAGTGAAGATTGGCATCTAGTTCGATCACGCGATCGTAAGATACTAAGGCTTCATCATAGCGTTCGAGGTTGCTGAGTACATAGCCTCGAAGTGCCCAAACCCACCGATAATTGGCATCTAGTTCGAGCGCGCGATCAAAGGATAGTAAGGCTTCATCATAGCGTTCGAGGTTGTAGAGTACATCCCCTCGCTTAGCCCAAGCCCACAGATAATTGGCATCTAGTTCGAGCGCGCGATCAAAGGATACTAAGGCTTCATCGTAGCGTTTGAGGTTGCTGAGTACACCGCCTCGAAGTGCCCAAGCCCACAGATAATTGGCATCTAGTTCGAGCGCGCGATCAAAGGATACTAAGGCTTCATCGTAGCGTTGGAGGTTGTCGAGTACATCCCCTCGCTGAACCCAAGCCCACGGCTCATTATCGTCAAGTTCGAGGGCCCAATCGTAAGATTCTAAGGCTTCTTCATAGCGTTCGAGGTTGTTGAGTACATCACCTCGCATACGCCAAGCCCACTGATAATTGGCATCTAGTTCGAGCGCCCTATCGTAAGATTCTAAAGCTTCTTCATAGCGTTTGAGGTTGTCGAGTACATCGCCTCTACTAGCCCAATCCCACGGCTCATTGTCGTCAAGTTCGAGCGCCCGATCAAAGGATACTAAGGCTTCTTCATAGCGTTTGAGGTTGTAGAGCACACCACCTCGTAAAGCCCAAGCCGACTGATCATTGGCATCTAGTTCGATCACGCGATCGTAAGATTCTAAGGCTTCATCGTAGCGTTCCAGGCTATGTAAACAGCGTCCCTTTTCCGACCAATCCTTTGCCTCACCCCGACTTGCTACCAATTTTTCCGCATATGCTAAAGCCGAAACATAGTCTTTCTGTTCGATACAATTTCCAATTTCATCAAAATAAGCCTTCAGACGCGGGTCTTCCTCATTTCTCTCAATAGCCTCAAGCGCCCGCGTATAATATTCTCGTTCCATCACAGCATCAGGTGGAATCGGTTTCAAACCTGGCCAATACATAAAATGACTTTCTTTCTCCGCCAAATCAACATCCGCCATCCTCAATCCCAATCGCTGCAGCAATTCTTTCCGTGTATACAAAACCCGAATAAAATCCACAATTAATCGAATCGGTTGATTTCGCTGCTTCTTTACCTCCAGACAAAAACGCATCAATGGTTCCCGCAATTCATACCACGATTCCCGTCCTATTTCTTCAGTTTTTACATAACCCTTATCTCGCAAATCTTTAAGTTGGCTAGATACAGTTCGCTGCTCAATAAAACAGCGTTTAGCAATTTGTTTTACTGGTGCGGCACCACCTCGATCGCACAAAAAGTCAACTATCTTTCGCTGCTGATTTGAAAGATATTTCATCCGATCCTGATAGTAGGGCGTGAGGCTGTCCAGCATTTCCATGAACGGTTCTACCAATTTATCGAGCGATTCAGGTGTCATCAGAAAAGCCGAAAAAACAATGTAGACGCGAGGACTGCCACCAGAAAGGTAATGCACAACTTTAATGCGATCGCGCCCTGTGGGACTTTGAATAAAAGATGCTAAATCATTATTTCCTTCTAACGTGGCAATATGATTTAATAAAGCTACAGCATCATCGAGCTTAAACTCATCTAATTCATGTAAATCAAAAAAGCCATAAAAAGGATTATTAGAGAGCTTGACTCCATCAAACAAGCTTTGTGATGTTGCCAAAATTGTCAAAAACGAATAATTTTTAATGTACGCCATCAACTGCTTCTGCCCGAAATCCCCCAACCCGCTAAACACGTCCTCTAAATTTTCGACAATCAACAACAGCACCCGCTTGCCAACAAAGTCTCTCAGCAATTCTGCGGCCTTAAATTCAGCTTGCTCCGGCGACAAATCATAAAGCTTTTCAACATCATCATGTAACTCAGCTTCATATGCTGCCGGATATTCTTTAGCAATTGCCCGGAATATTCCCCGCAATAAATCCAAAAAAGATGCAATCCCCCATTCCTCTTCTTGCAGCCACGCAATTAGCAATTTATCCCGCAAATCTTCCATCTTAGCTACGCGATGATAAATCAGTGAAACCAAGTGCGTTTTGCCAATGCCGCGCGGCCCTATTAGCAGTTGAAAATGCTTGTTATCTGTTAAGGCGCTCTCCCGAATTAGCTCTACTAAATTTTCTGCCAGTGCGTGACGCTGTACTAAGATAGCTTCCAGGGTTTCTGGTGACATCAAGCTAGGAGTAAATCGAGAGATAAATGTATTTTTCATAATATCTATTGGGTTTAACTGGTTCCCCGGCTGTGCCTGGGAACCGATATCTAGAGGCTCTGCCTCGTCGGTTGCGGAAGAAAACAGGAGGCAGAGCATCCGGCTCGGCCTGGGGACGCCGATCCGGGAAGGAGAAAATGCTTGTTAGACAAGGCTTTGATAGTTAATACGTCTAATTTACCATAGGTTTAAATAAATATACGTTATTTCTGTTGTATATTTTTCAAAGCAGTGTTAGACTGCCCTTAACAAGCAAACAAGCGCCCCTAGTTTTTACTAGAGACGCTTTCGATCGCTTGTTTTTTTCAGAGCGACTGGCGGCCACCAGAAACGCTCGTCAATTTCCCATTTTTATGGTCTTTGTACAGACCTAGGAGTTTATATGTCTGATTTTAGCACCAAGCAAGTCATTCTGGTTTCTACTGCTCCAACTGATTCGGCAACACCGCCTGAAACTGGAGGTTTCATGCCTTTACTGATGTACGGAGGAGTTGCAGTAGCCGTGATTATTGCAATGGCTTACTTTTCCCAAACATTGCTCAACTCAATTACTCAGTTGACCAAAACCCTGAACAAAAAACACAAATAATCACTGGTTCCCTGGTTCCCAGGCACAGCCGGGGAACCGATATCCAGAGGCTCTGCCTCGCAAGTCTTAGACTCGCGGAAGGCAGAGCCTCCAAATCTACGTCCCCAGGCACAGCCGGGGAACAAGAAAAAATATAAAAAATCTTCTTTAAGACTTGTTACAATACACAAAACTTCATACTTTCCCCAACTCTGGATGACCTTTTTCAACGCCTCCGAACCCCTAATCCGCTGCAAACAGGAACATCTCGACGTACAAGACCGTGAAGGCCTGTTGCAACTCCGCTGGCAAATTGGAAATATTACTCTTTTCTCAGGACTTTATACCCGCATCGACCAAACTTTTCTGCTTTGGGGTTTGGTGACAGGGGGAATTTTTTTAACGGCTCAGTTTGTCCCTATCAGTTGGAGCTTTCAGGCGATTCTGTGGTCAAGTTTGACTCTAATTGGCACTGCGGCAATGACCGTTTTGACTTTGTTTTGGGTAAGAGTCGAGCGAGTTAGCTGGATTCTTTACTCTTGGGCGATTTTGATGATAACTGGTTTGGTTCTAACGGATTGCAGTATTTTTGCCGGTTGGGGAGGTTTGTTGCTGCACCTTTGCGATTTGTGGTTGGGGTTGAGCGCGATCGGCTATTTTTGTACTGGATTGGGTTTGCGATCACGGACTTTTCTCCTGATCGGACTAACTCATTTATTTAGCATACCTCTATTAACTTTTGTTGCACCTTGGCAATATCTAACCACAGGCATAATTATGGCTGGCTGTTTGTTGTTATTGTCCGAATTGCAGTGGGATATGCGATCGCCGATCGACAATACTTTGCTAAGCGCAGAACAGAAAGAATTTAACCGAATTCAACAGCAACTGCGGCAGAGTGGCGCGATTATATCCAAATAAATCACAAATGTAAAGAATTCTGTACAATAGCTAACACTTTCCCCAAATCCAACACAATAGAAAGATGCAGCATCAATAAAAAACAAACTTTAACCAGAACAGGAGTTTTGCTGTTTGACTTGTGAATCGCCAACCTAAGGAGAACGGTGTCCGGGAGGCGACTGGCCAACAAATGCTGTACTTGCGACGATAAAAGTTAATTCGGGTTGACAGTAGTTGTGGAAATCAAAAAGTGGTGCAGGGTTTTTACCGTTTCCCCTGCTTTGCAGTCTTCTCGGAGAGGCTAAACCCTCTACCAGAACAGCCTGAGGAGATTGGCACAAAATTCGACAGTTTGTCAGGCGGATTTTTGAGTCAGCGTGTTTAATAAAATTGGGAAAATGCTCGCTTAGAGCTTTGCAGGACTTACTATTAAACAAGTCCTGCTTTATGATGGGAAATTTAAATTAGGTTTTACTCGAACGTGCGTTTTCGCAATATTTCCCTTACTTCCATTAAAATCTGGCCCAACATATTTTTGCCGCTTCCATCTTTACCGCAACCCCAATAGTAATCAATAGGGGAGTTTTCGACTATTTCCTCATCGCCAGTAGCTAATAAAATTTCTCTAATTTCGGCATGAGTTTCAAATTTGCGGAGTACGGCTTTTCGCATCATATCATCTTTGACTTGTTCCCAATCTTTACGAAGGGGACGAGAGCGATCGCGCCCCATTTTTGCGGCATCTTTCGGTGTTTTTGCTTGGCGAATTTGGTCGCAATGAGCCGTTGCGGGAAACTTTTGTGCTTGAAAATAATGCTCAGTAGTTGGCCAATATTCTCCGTCTAACTTGAATCCATGACTGGAAAAATTAGAAAAACAGCCGTATTCGCTGCCAGTGGTGTAGAAGTAGATAGCCATAAAGTCTGCGATTTCAATTTCGTTAAGAATCTTGGTCGCTCGTCAGCCTTACCTCTGTTGATTCTCCACTATCTTCAACCGCAAATCAATAGTTTCAAGATGGGAACCGATGTAAGACAGCAGGGCGTAGATAAATACGATCACCCCTACCATTTCCAAAATTTCCTCAACAGAAGCCATCAAACCGTAGATCAAGTTTCGCTGACCTACCGCATCTGCATAATAGCCACAAACCATTTCCATGCCAAGCGCTCCACCGACATATATACTGCCTGCCAGTAAAAAGAAATCCCTTGTTTTCCGGGGTAGGTGCCGGAGAAACTTGAGATAAGCCAGCGCAGTAACCACAACAAAAATCGCCCCCGGAATTACCCATATGAAGTAAAAAAGTCCCCCTAAATCCAGTACCTTTCGCAAGTCGTTAATAATTAATATTTCGTGCAAACTCAAAATTTCATCTAACGAAAAAAATACAAAGATGAACCCCAGCGCTTTCCAGTGTCCAAAATACCGATCGCCCTGCTTCTTCTTAGCACTAGCAATAATACCTAGCAAAATCGCGCAAAACAGCAAAGTAAATGAGGAGTACCACGAAGGATAATTTATTTCTCTGTCTAAGTTAAACAAACTAATCCAGCGTTGTTGATAGTTAAAACCGTAGCGCAGAACTTGTACGATGCAACCAGCAACAGCAAAGAAGAGCACCCAAATGCTGAGAGAGAAAGCAACTCTCTTCGGCGAAACAGAAATCAGGAATTTCATCAAGTTTTTGATAAACTAGAACAAGCAAAATCAAACTATAAAGTAAAAGGTTAAAAATGGCAATAGTGGCCCAATCCGCCCCCTCGGATTTTTATCTACAAAAAATCACCAATTACTGACAATGCACGTTCAAATTGAAACCTTCACTGTCCGCAAGCGGTTTGCGCTTACCATCAGTCGCGGTACCACAGCCCAAAGTACGAATTTATGGATAAAATTAGCACACGAAGGCATCGAAGGTTGGGGAGAAGCATCGCCCTTTTCCACAGGTTATCGGCCCCAAACTACCGAAATTCTGCTAGCCGCATTGCAGGAAGTTGCACCGCTGCTAGAAAAGTTTACTCCGTTCGATCGCCAAAAAATCGAACAAGTATTAACAGAGGTCAACTTACCCTCAGCCGCCCGCGCCGGCATCGACATGGCAATGCACGACTGGCTGGGTAAAAAAGCAGGCTTGCCGCTGTGGAAAATGTGGGGATTAGATCGATCGCGCATCGTCCCTACCTCAGTCACAATCGGCATTAATTCGCCCTCTGGTGCAAGAGAAAGAGTGCGCGATTGGTTTGGTACAGATGTGACAGATCCAGGAAGCATCAAATACCGCGCCGTTAAAGTTAAATTAGGAAATCCCGCAGGAATCGAAGCCGACAAAGCTATGTTAATAGGAGTGCTAGACGAAGCACCAACTAACCTTAAAATCAGTGTAGATGCTAACGGCGGTTGGAGTTTAAAAGATGCAGCAGAGATGTGTCACTGGCTGGAAAAATACCAGATAAATTATGTCGAACAGCCGCTTTCACCCCTCGCAGATACGGAGGAATTCTCAGAACTGTACCGTCAATCGCCCCTGCCAATTTTTGCTGATGAAAGTTGCTTTAATAGTTCCGATATACCCAAGTTAGCGCACTGCGTCCACGGCATCAATATCAAAATGATGAAGTCAGGCGGATTGAGCGAAGCAATGCGGATGATTCACACAGCAAAAGCCTGCAATTTGCAAGTAATGTTCGGCTGCTATTCAGATAGCGCGATCGCAAATACAGCAGCAGCACAACTTTCACCGCTAGCTGACTATTTGGATTTGGACAGTCACTTAAATTTATTAGACGATCCTTTCACCGGTGCGAGCGTCGAAAATGGGTGTTTGCTGCCAAACGGGCGATCGGGATTGGGAGTGCGGCGAGTTGAGATTGTAGAAGAGAAGTAAGTAGGTCGGCGCAAATAAACTTTACCCTGTAACAGCATATCAAGCTATCATAACCTTTGCAATTGTTTTCCTTCGGCTCGCGAAAGATACAGCTTCACTCACTGCCTCCCGGGCTGATGTATTTTCAAGTTTCATTTACTTACAATGAACCAATGACTAAAAACTATCCCATCAAAAATGGCAAAGTTGCTATCTTGTTCCACGAGGGAATTCTCGGTTCTTCCGGCAAAACAGGCTTAGCATTTTTGCGCTACAGCGAAACACAAATTGTAGCAGTAATAGACCGCCAATGTGCCGGAAAATCTTTACCTGAATTAACGGGAATTCCTCAACAAGTACCGATAGTTGCTTCCGTTGCAGAAGCACTGCAATTCGCGCCGGATATTCTGCTAATTGGTATCGCTCCTTCCGGCGGTGTTTTGCCTGCAGAATGGCTACCAGAAATTAATCAAGCGGTAGCAGCAGGTTTGTCAGTTGTCAACGGTTTGCACGCGAAACTTGCACCTTTGATAACACTTCCGTTAACCGAAAATCAATGGATTTGGGACGTGCGTCAGGAACCGAAATCTGTCGGTGCGATCGCCTCTGCCGCCGCCACTAAATTAAGCTGTCGCCGCGTGTTAACTGTCGGCACAGATATGAGCGTTGGCAAAATGTCAACCAGTTTGGAACTCAATCGCACTTGCTTGCAGCGGGGTTTGCGTTCCAAATTTTTGGCAACCGGACAAACGGGTTTAATGATCGGAAATGAAGGTATTCCTTTGGATGCCGTGCGAGTTGATTTCGCCGCTGGTGCTGTCGAACAAATGGTGATTAAATTGGGTTCTGAATGCGATATTCTGCACGTAGAAGGGCAAGGTTCGCTATTGCATCCGGGTTCGACGGCGACTCTGCCGCTGTTGCGGGGTTCGCAGCCAACTCACTTAATTTTAGCCCACAGAGCCGGACAAACTAGCATTCGCAATCACCCGCACGTATCGATTCCAAAGTTATCGAAAGTGGTCGAATTGTACGAAATGTTAGCTGCTGCTGCGGGTGCTTTTACAGGAGGAAAAGTGAGCGCGATCGCCCTCAACACTCATCACTTAAATGAAGCAGATGCGCTGTTAGCAATAGCTGAAGTTCAAGCAGAAACGGGATTGCCTTGTACCGATCCCGTAAGGTTGGGCGCGGAGGTGTTGTTGGAGGCGATCGACAGTTGATATGCTACAATAAATTACAACTAATAAATAACTACATAAAACTATGACACAAAGCATTCAAGCAAAAACACTGACTCTGCTAGATGTCGAAACAAAATTTAATTTTCAAGTTTGTGAAGACGAGCAATTCTTCCGGGAGTGGATTGACGATTTACCGGAAATTAGCGAGGACAAAAAGCGAGCGCTCGACAACGTAAAAGCAGGTTATATCAACAGTGTCAAGTACGCGATGCTGGAAGATACCGTAAAAATGGTGGTACTGGCTCCCTTGCTATTTTTAGCAGATTTCTACTTGACTCCCTTTCATATAGAGGCAGAAAAATCAGTTGAACTGACTATTGAAGATGAAGATACAATTGTCAAGGGTAGCATCGATGTCCTGCTATTGCTGAAATCTTTTTGGGTAGTTGCGATCGAAGCAAAACGCTCTCAATATTCCGTTGAAGCTGGGCTTCCTCAGTTACTATTTTATATGCTGAATGACCCCAGCCCCGAACCAGTAACATTTGGGCTTCTGACGAATGGTAGCAGCTTTCGATTTATCAAAATGACCAAACGAGACACACCGCAGTATGCCGTCTCTAAACTTTTTGATATTGCGAATCCCGGAAATGAACTTTACGAAGTTTTTCGCATTTTGAAGCGCCTAGCTGGTATAATTTCTAGTGAGAGAAGTTATCATTAAATACACCATATGGAACTAGACTCGGAAAATAACAATAAATTTACTAAAGCTAATTTTATGGAATCATAATGAATGAAAGTTTTTTTTCGTTGCCGTCTGAATGCGCCATCCGCCCAGCATCAGCTCAAGACATCAAATCAATTAGAATGTTAGTGTGGAGCGCCAAACTCGACCCAACTCAGTTGCGGTGGGAGCAATTCTGGGTCATCGAATGCGAGGGAAAATTGGCAGCTTGCGGGCAGTTGCGGAACTTTGCGGGCGCGCAAGAATTGGGCAGTTTGGTGGTGGCGAAAGATTGGCGCGATCGAGGTTTGGGAAGCTACCTCACAAAATATTTAATTCAACAAGCTACAGAACCGCTATATTTAGAATGTTTGGGAAAGCGGCTCGCATCATTTTATACTCGCTTTGGCTTCGTAGAAGTTTCCGTACAAGAATTGCCACAGTCGCTTAAATTCAAGTTCGGTTTGTCTCAATTAGCTAAAACTTTATTCAGAATTCCTGTAACAATTATGCAGTATCAAGCAAATTTTATAGAGTGAAGTCTAGGGTATATAGCGGTTCCCGCTGTAATTTAGAAGAATTACTCAATAACTGAGGAGTGCAATATGTCTGGCTTTCCCGATTATCAACAATATGATGGTTTAGGCTTGGCTGAGTTAGTACAAGCAAAGCAAGTTACTCCAGCCGAGCTATTAGAGGCAGCAATTGCCAGGATTGAAGCCTACAATCCAGTAATTAATGCTGTCATTTACAAAATGTATGAACAAGCAAGGATGTTAGTCAATCATGATCTGCCAGAGGGTTCATTCAAAGGAGTCCCTTTTCTATTAAAAGATTTGAGATCGATGTATGCGGGTGTTCCTACCAGTAGCGGCAACCGTTTACTTAGAAATATATCAGCCAACCATGATAGCGAATTGGTGAGACGTTTCAAAGCAGCAGGAGTTGTCATTTTAGGCAAGACAAATACTCCAGAATTTGGCATTACACCTTACACGGAACCTAAGACTTGGGGGGTGACTCGCAATCCTTGGGACTTGGATCGTACACCAGGAGGATCTAGTGGAGGTTCAGCCGCAGCCATAGCAGCAGGAATGGTTCCCATAGCTGGGGCGGGTGATGGCGGCGGTTCTGCCCGAATTCCCGCATCTTGCTGTGGCATTTTTGGATTAAAACCTAGTCGTGGGCGTATTCCCACAGGGCCGATTGCAGGTGAATTGTGGCGTGGATTTTCAACTGAAACGGTACTAAGTCGTTCTGTTCGTGATAGTGCAGCTATGCTAGATGCAATCAGTGGTTCTGATGTGGGAGCAACCTATTTATCTCCGCCACAGGTAAGACCCTATTTGGACGAAGTTACGACTGCACCAGGAAAACTTCGCATTGCTTTTACCACTCATCCATTTTTGGGTGATGTGGTTCATGAAGATTGCATTAATGGATTGCAAGCAACCATTAAATTACTTCAAGAACTTGGGCATGAAGTTGTTGAAGATAGACCTAAATTTGATGGAGAAGCTTTTGCCTTAAATTTTATGAGAATTGTTGTTGGGGAAACTCGTGCAGATATTGAGTGGGCGACTAAATCAACACAACGAAAAGTGACTGCTGAAGATTTTGAATTAGGGACTTATTGTTTAGGGCTGTTAGGTGAGGCTTTGAGTGCGGCTGACTATGCTAAAGCAGCTCGTCAATTACAGGTAGAGGCACGGAAGATCGGTCAATTTTTTGCACAATATGATGTTTTGCTAACTCCCACCCTTTCTCAACCTCCAATTCCTATTGGTTCACTTCAACCGTCATCAGGGAAAGAATTTTTGATGAATTTGGTTGCGAGAACAAATGCAAGCTGGTTACTGAAAGTCATGAAAACAATTGAGCCTCTCGCCAGACAAGTCTTTAACTTCACTCCCTATACAGCACCATTCAATGTAACAGGGCAGCCTGCAATGTCTGTGCCTTTGTATTGGAATGAAGCAGGTTTACCTGTTGGGATGCAGTTTGTGGGAAAATTTGGGATGGAAGCTACACTTTTTCGGTTAGCTGGTCAATTGGAGTATGCTAAACCTTGGAGCGATCGCCTACCCATCATCAAGTTAACAAATCGCTGAACCCGAACGGAATGTAAGTTGTCTGCTAATTTACCAAGGTTATCCCCGTCCGGTTAGTCATAGCAGTTAGTAGGCATCCATCTAATCGTGCGATCGCAGAACCGTCTGTGAACTCCTCAAGGGTTGCAGAACTTGAAATTTTACGTGACCGTGTTTTGTCTCAACTGAAGTCAGGCAAGCAAGCGTCTAGGTATTGAGCCAGCACCTGCACAAAACTGCTGTTAACTTCAGGCTAACTTGGTGAACGTTATTTAGGAGGTGTGGGTTCTGTGTGTACAAGGTGCAGCGATGGCTCCGCCCCGGCTTACGCCTACGCATTCTTCGGGATTTGAGGCATGGCGGCGTGTTGGGGTTTATGCCAAGTTTCCGATACTTTGCATTTATTTTAATTGTTCGGAACGTTGAGGTTGAACACTTATTTTGAGCCTGCGATCGCCTGCTTTGATTGCAGAGTTCGTAATTTCAATTGCAGCATCTGGCTGGTGTAGTGTAGATGTAACTTCGTACAAAATATTCTTGGATGTCCACTGAACGCACTCACCAACACGCAGTACCCCCGCGACCTGACCCATCAGAGCAATCTAACACTGGTGGGCGAGGAGATAGCGATCGCATTCGGAAAATATTGATGTTGCGATTTCGCCGATAAGCGCTAGATACAGCCGTTACCGCTGTAATGTGGTACAATAAATAACAATAAAATATCATTTTGTCTTCAAAGCTAATAAAAGCATATTCGCTCGATATCCGATCAAAAATAGTAACAGCACATCTGGCAGAAAAGATGTCAATAATAGTAAGCGCACACAAAACTGTTGTTGCGATCGCTTTATTTCTAGCCATTTAGGGAGCTTGCGGGTTTCCAGATTCAGAGTGCGTAAGTTCAGAGTTTACCTAGTAGTTTGGTTCCGACAAGAATTGCCGCAGTCACTTAAATTCAAGTTCGGTTTGTCTCAATTAGCTAAAACTTTCTTCAGAATTCCTGTAACAATTATGCAGTATCAAGCAGGTTGTCTATAATTATGACTTTTATGAATTTAAGATTCTGAATTTATGAATGGATTTTAAGTTCGACCTGTTCAATAATTGAATAACAGGGTGCGATCGACCTGCATAGATCAAAAACTGCTACCGCCTCCTGATATCTGCGTCTGTCTCGATGGCCTATTTTCTATGTCGAAAGAGGTAGGTACAAATCAACATCGCATAGGGAGGGCGGGTGAGAGGCGAAGTTTACTTGCTTATATCATAGATCCGCTTACGGGCCCCTAATGGCGCACAGGGTGTCAGCAACGGGGTTTTTAGGGGTTTGGTGCGTAAGTCACCGACTAGATATTTATGGATATTCCGGATTGGGCGATCGAGACGGCGTAAGTTCATGATTGACTGTTTGCGGTAGTCCACTTGGCTAAATTGGCACAGCTACCAGCCTGATAGTTAGGCAGAAACCTTTGCAAAATCGTTGTTTGCAGGTGGGAAAGTGTCCTGTGCCAGTACCAGACTCGGAAAGTGGACAGGCGATCGCACCAAAAATATTCGACTCCTGGCAAATTAGTAAATGTAAAGCAAGTGAGTCACAACCCAATCAAAAAATTCAACCCAAAAGTTAAACCCAAAAATAAAACATTTTCACAGCAGCAGTAATGCGGAATCAGACAATCTCTAATGTAGCTAACCACATCTACCCTGGAGGTAAATCCCACCAACTGCTCAACCATGAAATCCTTAATTCAATACCTCGGAATTACTGGATTTATACTCCCCCCAACCGCTTCTCCAATCCCCTCAACATTTCAAAAGTTCTTGGCTTTTTATCCTGATAAAACCACGGAAGGCAAGAACAATGAAATATCAAGGCAATCAATCAATCTCAACCGAGGAAATGCAGCCTCTCAAATTGCATAAACAGACAATTACACATCCATATATTTTAACACCGCAGGAGTAAATATCATGTTCAACGTAGTAAAAGCTTTCGGCTCGATTTTCTCTACCCAAGGATACAGCGGCGCTAACAATATGCTCATCAAAAATTACGTCAATACCAATTTTAACTATTTCAACGAAGAAGCAGTCGTCGATGAATCGATTTACCCGAATCAAACAGGTCGCGTCCGCTTCCAAGGTAGCTGGTGGCCCGCACGTTGCGATCGCCAAATCACCCTCACACCGGGAGACACCGTTTTTGTCATCGGCGTTGACAACATCACTCTGTTAGTTTCCCTCGCTCCAGCAGACTAAATCAGAGCATCAACGACCTGGTAATACATCCCAACCAGGAAATGCTACTTTTCAAAGGGCATAAATAGGCGAGTAAAAATCAATATATTTTAACACAAAAGGAGTCAGGAAAATGTTCAACGTAATAAAAGCTTTCGGTTCTATTTTTTCTACTCACACCTACAGCACAGAAAAGAATCTCTTAATGGATAACTACATCAACACCAATTTTAACTATTTCAACGAAGAAGCAGTTGTCGATGAATCGATTTACCCGAATCAAACAGGTCGCGTCCGCTTCCAAGGTAGCTGGTGGCCCGCACGTTGCGATCGCCAAATCACCCTCACACCGGGAGACACCGTTTTTGTCATCGGCGTTGACAACATCACTCTGTTAGTTTCCCTCGCTCCAGCAGACTCAATCAGATCAGGAGCGACCTGGGAATCAATCCCAACCAGGAAATGCTACTTTTCAAAGAGCATAAATAGGCGATAAAACTTCGATATATATTAACACAAAAGGAGTCAACAAAATGTTTAACGTAGTAAAAGCTTTCGGCTCTATTTTTTCTACTCACACCTACAGCACAAAAAACAATCTCTTAATGGATAACTACATCAACACCAATTTTAACTACTTCAACGAAGAAGCAGTCGTCGATGAATCGATTTACCCGAATCAAACAGGTCGCGTCCGCTTCCAAGGTAGCTGGTGGCCCGCACGGTGCGATGGCCAAATCACCCTCACACCGGGAGACACGGTTTATGTCATCGGCGTTGACAACATCACTCTGTTAGTTTCCCTCGCTCCCGCAAACTAAATCAGAACTCGATCCAAACTGTCTAACTTTTCACACCAAGATCTGATTTCGGCAGGGTTTATTTCAATAGACCCTGCCTTTAGTATGCTTAAATAAGTTGAGACACATACTAGCCATATTTAAACCAGTGAACTTTCAATCAGTCATTGCCACCTTAAACAAATTCTGGAGCGATCGAGGATGCCTGATCGCCCAATCCTACGACACAGAAAAAGGTGCAGGAACCATGAATCCCCACACCTTTCTCAGAGCAATCGGCCCCGAACCTTGGTCAGTCGCCTACATCGAACCCTGTCGCCGCCCCACCGACGGACGCTACGGCGAAAATCCCAACCGTTTCCAACATTACTATCAATATCAAGTTTTAATTAAACCCTCTCCTCCCAACATCCAAGACATCTATTTAGACTCCCTCAGAGCATTAGGAATTAGCCCAGAAGACCACGACATTCGTTTCGTAGAAGACAACTGGGAATCGCCCACCCTCGGAGCTTGGGGCGTCGGCTGGGAAGTCTGGCTCGACGGCATGGAAATCACCCAATTTACCTACTTTCAACAGTGCGGTAGCATTGACTGTCGCCCCGTCTCCATTGAAATTACCTACGGACTAGAACGCCTCGCAATGTATCTCCAAGAAGTCGATGCGATGACGAAAATTCAGTGGAAAGATGGCATCACTTACGGCGACGTTCACCTGCAAGGAGAAATAGAACAGTGTACTTATAACTTTGAAGCTTCCAATCCCGAATTGCTGTTTACTCTATTTGGATTGTACGAGCAAGAAGCGGAACAATTGACCAAAAAAGGATTGGTTTTGCCTAGTCTTGATTATGTGTTAAAATGTTCTCACACTTTTAATTTGCTCGACGCTAGAGGTGTGATTTCGGTAACGGAAAGAACCCGCTACATCACAAAAATTCGCAACTTGGCGCGGCGAGTTGCTCAGCTTTATTTAGAACAGCGCGAAAAGCTGGGTTTTCCTTTAGAAAAAGCTGTAAAAGTTTGAGTATGAGTTGGATTGTGGGGGGGGCATCTTGCCTGCCTTAAGAACGGGCAAGATGCCCGTTCCACAAAGAGTGAGTTGCATTGGGGAGTGGGCATCTTGTCTGCCTTAAGAACGGGCAAGATGCCCGTTATACGAAAGCCATATTTTTAATTAATTAAATGCCTAATTATTCGGAAAATAATACAGAAACAAATCCTCAACTGCGAATTGATAATGTTAGTTTAAAAACACCGATCGCCTCAAGTTATTTGTTGGACAATATATCGTTTCAGGTACAGAAGGGCGACCGCGTGGCAATTGTTGGCCCTTCAGGGGCGGGGAAAACAACGCTGTTGCGACTGCTAAACCGACTCAGCAGTCCCACCAGCGGCTCGATTTATCTGGAAAATACAGAATATCGCCAAATACCTGCGATCGAACTCCGCAAACAAATCACCCTCATCCTGCAAGAATCCAAGCTTTTGGGAATGTCGGTGCGAGAAGCATTGGCTTATCCTTTGAAGCTGCGGGGCGTGACTGCATCAAACATTGCAGAGAGAATTAGCGGGGCGATCGAACAACTGCACATACCCCAAGAATGGCTCAATCGCACCGAATTGCAGCTTTCCACAGGCCAAAAACAGCTCGTGGCGATCGCCCGCGGCATCATCCTGCAACCAAAAATCTTGCTTTTAGACGAGCCAACATCCGCCCTAGACGCAGGAAAAGCCGCCCACCTTTTGCAAGTATTGACACAGCTAACAAACGGCCAAACCACCATTGTAATGGTCAACCACCAATTAGAATTAGCCGAGCAATTTAGCACGCGAATTCTGCATTTACAGCGCGGAAAGCTCATCGAAGATTTGCCCTCCCATCAAATAAATTGGGTGCAACTGCGGCAAAATTTAATTCAAGCAGAAGCAGAAGCCCAACAAGAATGGTAAATAAACTAAAAAACATTTAGTTTGCATTTTGAAAACGCTTAAAATTATGGTGGGGTGGGCATCCTGCCCGCCCCAAAGATGCAGCGCACTCCCCGCCCTACAGAATCAATGAGCTCCCCCAGCACCCGCACCCGCTTTCACCTTTTTAAAACCCAAAATAGCAATCCCACTTAACAGCAAAGCAATTCCCACAAAATAAAAACAATCATTAAAAGCCATTACATAAGCTTCACGGCGGACAATATTATCAATTACCTTAATTGCCTGGTCTTTCGCCACGCTTAAATCTGCACCGCGACTCACAAAATACTGAGTCATTTGATTAATTCGCTCCTGCGTTGCCGGATTGTACAAAGAAACAGATTCCCCCAATCGATTCGAGTGAAATTGCTGGCGTTGCGTCACCAAAGTTGCTAGCGCCGCAATCCCCATCGAACCTCCCATATTTCGCATCATATTAAACAAACCAGAAGCCGAACCAGCCTCGTGTCTCTCCATACCAGCAGTGGCAATAGTTGACAGCGGCACCATAATTAAAGGCTGTCCCAATGCCCGGACTAATTGCGACCAACGCAACTGATCGATACCCGTCTCGTGAGTCATGCTGGCATTCATAAAACAACTCACTGCAAACAAACTCACACCGATGCCAATCATCAGCCGCATATCGATTCGCTGCATCAATTTCGGCACCATCGGCACGATGAACAACTGCGGCACCCCAGCCCACATAATCACCTCGCCAATTTGCATGGCATTGTACTGCTGAATCTGACCTAAATACAGGGGCAAAATGTACACCGAACCGTACAATCCCACCCCCAAGGATACATTGACAATAGTAGCTAAACCGAAATTGCGGCGAGTCAGCAAGCGCAAGTTAATAAACGGTTTTTTTCGAGTTAGTTCAATCCAGAAAAAAGCGCTGAGAAATATTGCAGCAATTATGCTTAAACGCACAATAAAATCCGAACTAAACCAGTCCTTGCGGCTTCCTTCTTCTAAGACGACTTGCAGGGAACCCAAGCCGATCGCCATCGAGATAATTCCCCACCAGTCGCCCTCTTTTAGCAGTTCGAGTTTCAGCGGTGCGGGGGCGACGGCGTACCACACAGCACTTAGCAGCAGCAGCCCTGGAATTAAATTTAAATAAAAGACATATTGCCAGCCGTAATTCTCAGTCAGCCACCCTCCCAATGTCGGCCCGATGGAGGGTGCAAAAGTAGCCGTCATTGCAAACATCGCCATACCGATAGGCTGCTTTTTGGGTGGCAAATTCGTCAGCAAAAATGTAAAAGACATCGGAATTAAAACGCCGCCTGACAATCCCTGCAAAGCCCGAAATACAATCATTGAGTTCAAATTCCACGCCCAAGCGCAGCACATGGAAAAGAAGACAAAGAAAGCGGCATTTACCAAGATGTAGCGACGGAAAGAAAACACCTGCGACAGCCAACCAGTCAGCGGAATTACTACAATTTCTGCGACTAGATACGCGGTGGAAATCCAAGAACCTTCTTCTAAGGTGGCGCCTAAAGCTGCTTGAATATCTCTGAGAGATGCGTTGGTGATTTGGATGTCCAAAACTGCCATGAAAGCGCCGAGAATTGTTCCCATGACGCCGATCCAGGTTTTTAAGGGAACGCGATCGCTCTGCTGTGGAATTGCACTGCTATTTGCCATTGGTTTAACCTCTGGTTGCGTAATTAATTTGGATTTTTTAACCGCAGAGGGCGCAGAGGGCGCAGAGAAAGAGAAGAGAGAAGTTTACAACTTGTTGAGGATTGCTAGAGATACAGCCAGATATTAGCTTTGGGAATGTTGTTTAATGTTGGCATTTGTGCTTTTACGCTAAATCGCTACTGGGGAATTAAACCCATTTTTTGATAAAGTGGCCGGACTAAGTTTTTTAAAGCTGGCAACTGTTTGGTAAAAATTATGGAGCCTAAAACACAAATTATACCTCCAATGATGACTGTATTGGGAGCGCCGATATAATTTGCCACTCCGCCGGCAACTAAATTCCCAAACGGTGTCACTCCAAAAAATGCCATCGTGTATATGCTCATCACTCTCCCGCGTTTGTCGTCTTCCACAATAGTTTGCAAAAATGTGTTTCCTCCTGCAAATTGCAAAATGAAACCAAACCCCACAAACAACATCATGATTAATGACAGCCACAAGACACGGGACACACCAAAACCTATCAGTCCACATCCCATAATTGCCGGTGAAAGCGCAATCCATTTGCCGAGCCCAACTACACTTTTGCGCGAAATCAAATAAATCGCCCCCGCGAAGGCTCCGACTCCCGAAGAGGCCATCAAAAAACCGAGGGTTTGTGCGTCGCCGTGCAGAATTTTGGTGGCAAAAATTGGGACTAATACTGTGTGTGACATTCCGGCAAAACTGACTAAGGCTAATAGCAGTAAAATTGCTCGAATCGGGGGAAACCCGAAGGCATAAACGAATCCTTCTTTTAATCTTTGTAAGGGTTTGGTATTAGTTGCGGCAATTTTACGGGCTTTGATTTGCATCGCTAATAAGCCTGCAATTACGGCGATGTAGCTGAGCCCGTCAATGAGAAAGCAATAACTTGCGCCGACTGTAGCTATCAGCAAACCTGCAATTGCTGGGCCGATTAATCTGGCTCCGTTGAACATGGAAGCGTTGAGGGCGATCGCATTTGCTAAATCTTCTTTCTTTTCTACAAGTTCCGGTACAAAAGCTTGCCGTGCCGGCGCGTCAAAGGCATTAATTGCGCCTTGAAAGAAACTCAGTACCACGATATGCCAAATGTTAACCACTCCTGTTAGCGCTAAAAATGCTAGGGCTAAGGATTGAACCATTGCTAATATTTGAGTGGCAACTATGACTCGGTGGCGGTTCCAGCGATCGATTAAAACTCCTGCAAAAGGCAGTAAAATTAATGTGGGGATTTGACTTGTAAATCCCACCACGCCGAGCATCCAAGGTGAATCACTCAAATTGTAGACAAGCCAAACAGTAGCGACTTGTGTCATCCAATTGCCAATTAGGGAGATGCCTTGTCCTGCAAAAAACAGGCGATAATTTCTCGACCGCAGCGCTGGAGGAATTTGTATTGTTTTGATTTTTGCTAGTAGATTCATGCGAGAGTACGGCTAGAGCAATCCTATTTGATTGGTAAACATTTTGTAGGGGTAGCGCCCCTGGGCTTACCCCTAATTAGCGAAGGGCAACCATCGGGGGACTGCCCCTAGACTCATTATTACGAATCATTGAGAATTGCGATATGAGCCGAAGGTTCTATTTTACAACTCCCGAAAACCAGGATTTGAGTAGTGTTAAATTTTTCGCACAATGAAAAAAGATCGCCACAGAAAAATTTAACTGTGGCGATCGCTTGGCTAACGAGAAATTACTTCCCCGAACCCTTCCCTCAATTAATGCTCAACAGCCAAGTGCCGAGGTAACGCAGCAAGGGAACGTCTCCGGGGGTGCGGATGCGGACGTTGAAATGGTACATTCCCCCCGGAGATGGGTTTCTGACGTTGGAGAGTACAACCTCAACATTGCTGCCTGCTGGAATGGGTTCTTTGGGATAAATTTCTATGAATCGATTTTCTTTGTCCCAGATTACTTCTTGCAATTCTATTGTTTTGTCTTTGACGCGCACTTTAATGTCTTTTTGGTCAAATTCGCCTTTGTAGTAGTCTGGATAGGATATGTTCAGTTGGGCGATCGCCAGACTTACTTTTTTGGAAGGAATTCGCAGCCGATATCTATCGCCACTCATCCCGGGTGTACCGTAATCCAAGCGATAGCTTAATTGGTTGGCACGATCGGGGCCGCCGAAAATCGTGAATCCTGGCATGGACTGGGCTAAACTGATGGCGGGTAATCCAGCCACCAAGCAACCTGTAACCGCTAGTGCTGAAAATAATCGTCGCATAACAACTCCTCTAATTAAACTCTTGGTGAACCTTAAATATTGCTCGCCCGAAATTTGCGCTCGTGCCTACAATATATCGAATGTCTCAGCAATTTGATGAGGGCGAGCGACCGCCGGCTGAGGTCACTTTTTTTTGCGTAATTTTTGCGTAATACTGATAACTGACATTCAAACTACAGAATTAGGCGACATAAAATTATATCATACTCGGTGGCAAACTTAACCATTTAGCGAATTTGAATGTATAAGATAAGTTAAAGATACGGGTCGAATTTGAGCGATCGGCTTTAGTATCAACGAGAGAAGTTTAGGAAAACGGCTGCTTCAATGTAAAGCAAGGCATCGGGCGATTAAAAATCGCACTTCAAGAAACCTGCGGAGGCAGGTTTTGTCTGTGTAGGCGCGGTTTCAACCGTCCTAGGAAGGCTTAAATAAGGAGAGTTCATGAAATTAGCGATCGCAAAAGAAATAGCAGCAGGAGAACGCCGGGTGGCTTTAGTACCCGACGCTGTAGCCCGATTAGTCAAACAGGGCGTGGAAGTTTGGGTTGAGGCCGGTGCGGGCGCAAAATCCTTTTTCTCGGATCTTGCTTACGAAGAAGCGGGAGCTCAGGTTGTCGCCGATACCGCTAGGCTGTGGGGCGAAGCGGATGTCGTCGTGAAAATCGGGGCCCTGCAAGAATCAGAAGTTCCTCAACTCCGGGAAGGAGGCGTTTTCATCGGATTTTTGAATCCTTTGGGAGATCCAGCTTTAGTGCAGCGTTTAGCCGATCGCAAAGTAACGGCATTCAGCATGGAAATGATCCCGCGCACCAGCCGCGCTCAAAGCATGGATGCGCTGTCATCTCAGGGCAACGTTGCCGGTTACAAAGCGGTACTGATCGCAGCTGCAGCTTTGCCAAAGTATTTTCCGATGCTGACAACGGCGGCGGGTACGATTCGCCCCGCGAAAGTATTGGTAATGGGTGTGGGCGTTGCTGGTTTACAGGCGATCGCCACGGCGCGCCGTTTGGGTGCGGTAGTCGAAGCCTTCGACATCCGCCCAGAAACAAAAGAACAAGTGCAAAGTTTGGGCGCTAAATTCCTTGATGTTGAACTCAAGGAAGAAACCGTCGCCGCCGGAGGTTACGCTAAAGAATTATCAGAAGCCGCCAAAGAATACACCCGCCAAGTGCTCACCCAACACGTCAGCGCTTCCGATGCAGTTATTACAACGGCTCAGGTTCCTGGCAGAAAAGCACCTATTTTAGTTACTAGAGAAATGGTTTCTCAAATGAAGCCCGGATCGGTAATTGTTGACCTCGCGGCCGAACAAGGCGGCAATTGCGAATGTTCTGAAGCGGGGAAAGATGTTGAATGGAACGGCGTTAATGTCATCGGCCCGATTAATGTGCCCTCGTCGATGCCTGTCCACGCTAGCGAAACTTACTCGAAGAATATCTCGGCTTTAGTTCAGTTGATGGTGAAAGATAAGGAACTCAATTTGAATTTTGAAGACGATATCATTGCTGGTGCTTGTGTTGCCCGCGACGGTGAAATTAGCAACCAGCGAGTTCGGGATGCTTTGGCAGCTCAGGCTTCAGCAGTCAGTTAGATGATTGTTTGTTTCTCTCGTTACAAGGCTCTGCCCATGGGTGACAACCTTAATGAATTTTAAACCGACGTTTCTCTTGTTTGTATCGAAGTTTAGATCCCCCCTAACCCCCCTTAATAAGGGGGGGACAAGAATTATTCTCAAATTCCTCCTTAATAAGGGCGGACAAGAATTATTCTCAAATTCCTCCTTAATAAGCGGGGGACAAGAATTATTCTCAAAGTCCCCCTTCTTAAGGGGGATTTAGGGGGAGCGAAACTTGGCTAAAAGCGACAGTTATTGTGGGTTTAAGTCTTAAGTTGTCACCAAGAGCCCGGAGGGCGGGAACGAGTTATTTCCAATTACCAATTACCAATTGTCATGGCAGAAGGATTGATTGCAGGTTTAGTGGTGTTTACTCTAGCGTCTTTTGTGGGATTTGAAGTAATTAATAAAGTCCCGCCGACGCTGCACACACCTTTGATGTCGGGATCGAATGCAATTTCTGGAATTGCGGTTTTAGGTGCAATTCTGATTTCAGGTCAAGGCAATGTGACTGTTACTTCGATTTTGGGGACGATCGCGATCGCCCTAGCCACAATTAACGTTGTCGGCGGTTTCTTAGTAACCGATCGAATGCTGCAAATGTTCAAGAAAAAAGAGGTTAAAGCGTGAGCGATTTTCTGCCCAGTGGCATTCAACTAGGTTATTTAGTTGCCGCATCTTTATTTATTATCGGTTTGAAACAGTTGGGATCTCCTGCAACTGCCCGTCAAGGGAATGTGTTAGCTGCGATCGGGATGTTAATTGCGATCGTCGGTACTTTGCTGGAAAAGCAAGTAGTCAGCTACGAATTGATTGCTGTCGGAATTATCGTCGGTTCCATTTTGGGAACGATTATGGCGAATACGGTGGCGATGACAGATATGCCGCAGATGGTGGGTTTGCTTAACGGTTTCGGGGGTGCGGCTTCTGCACTCGTTGCTGTGGGCGAATTCTGGCGCTATCTCAGCATCCCGGAATCGCCAACTCCAGACGCGACAATCACGATCCTTTTGGGTGTGCTCATTGGCGGAATTACTTTCACTGGTAGCCTTGTGGCGTTTGCGAAACTGCAAGAATTGCTACCTGGTGCGCCCATGACGTTTCCGCTGCAACAGCCGTTTAATGCCATGCTGGCGATCGCACTTTTAGCCGGCAGCGGTTATATGCTGTTTAACCCGGAGGATGTGCCGGTATTCCTGGCTTTGGTGGCGATTTCCAATATTCTGGGAATCATGTTTGTGCTACCGATTGGCGGTGGCGATATGCCCGTGGTGGTGTCGCTGCTTAACTCCTATTCGGGGATTGCGGCGAGTGTGGCTGGGTTCATTTTAATGAACAATATGCTGATTATCGCTGGTGCATTAGTTGGCGCGTCGGGGATTATTTTGACGCAAATCATGTGCAAGGCGATGAATCGATCGCTTGGTAGTGTGCTGTTTAGCGCCTTTGGTAGCGGTGGCGCTAGTGCTGGGGCTGCTGCTGGGGCTGCTGGTGCGATCGACAAAACTGTTCGCAGCATCAATCTCGAAGAAAGTGCGATGATGTTGGGTTATGCGCGATCGGTTGTAATTATTCCGGGTTACGGAATGGCTGTAGCGCAAGCACAGCACGCCGTGCGCGAGTTAGCCGACGGTTTGGAAAAAATGGGTGTTGACGTGAAATACGCGATTCACCCGGTGGCTGGGCGGATGCCGGGGCACATGAATGTGCTGTTGGCGGAAGCAAACGTGCCTTATCCGCAGTTGTACGATATGGACGATATCAATCCGCAGTTTGACGAAACTGATGTGGCTTTGGTAATCGGGGCGAATGATGTGGTGAATCCGGCGGCGCGTCACGATACGGCGAGCCCGATTTACGGGATGCCAATTTTAGAGGTTGATAAGGCTAAGCATACGATCGTGATTAAGCGCGGGATGAGTGCTGGTTTTTCTGGTGTAGACAATGAGTTGTTCTACAAGGATAAGACGATGATGTTGTTTGGTAGCGCTAAGGATGTGGTTGCCAAATTGGTTTCTGAGGTGAAGCAGTTGTAGGATTTTGCAACCGCAGATGAAGGCGGATTAACGCTGACGATCAGACCCGGTTTCTTGGAGAAACCGGGTTTTTGTTGGGTTTTTGTTTTGATATCAATATTCTTCACTCTCTGAGAGAGGGACTTCCTTGTCGTTGATTTGGTAAATCCGTGGGCTGATGCCGAGGCTTACCCAGAGGAAATTGAAGCAACTATTAAAGAAAATGAGCGTGCTTAAAACAGGGCGCGAATTTGCTATAACCAGACTTACGGACTCCGACAAAGAAACCGGGTTTTTACCGAATCAGTTTGCAGCAACAAAGTATTTTATTAAAAAATCCGGTTTCTGGGCCGCCATGCGTAAGTCCTTATAATTAAATCCCCCATTGCTCCCCTGATTAGGTAAAATTATTGGCGTGTCTGAGGATAAACTATATGCGCTTGGTTAAATATATTGCGATCGCGATCATCAATGCTTTCGGTGTCGTCATCGGTATTATTTGGGTTGCAGTCCCTGCAACAGTGGCTCAACCTTCCCTAAACTACCAACTCGCACTCTCTGCGGGACTGCAAGACGGCCGAACTCCGCAATCCCTTTCCGAACTCTACAAATTGCGCGATCGCCTGAAAGTACAATTAGATAACCTTGCCAAAACTCCCGACAGCGCCCCGTTTCCGGTAGAACTTTGGAAATCAGCAATCCACCGCCAGCAATCTCAAACTCTGACGCAGCAACTCCAAAACGTTCAGAGTCAGATTCAAATAGAAGAAACAGCCAAATATAATTGGGACGATGCTGCTAAATTAGCCGCCCAAGCAGTCTTAATTGGACGCACTTCTAATCCTTCTTCTGCTACTTGGGAAGAGTCCCAGCGGCTGTGGCAGTTGGCTATCAATACACTGCGACTCATTCCTCACGATTCTTTTTTGGCCGATCGGGCGATCGACAAAACCATCGAATACCAAGGAAACCTCAGTGTCGCTACCTATGAACTCCAAGTTGCACGTTCTGTGGAGAAAGTTAGAGCTGAGGAAGAACAGATAAGAGAGCGAGCCCGCAAAGAGCAAGAGAAAAAAGAATTTGCTCGTCGAGAAATAGAGAGAAAAGAGCAAGAGAAAAAAGACCGGGCTAGAAAAGAACTAGAAAGGCAAGAATTCCAAAGGCAAGAATTAGCCAGGAAAGAACTAGAAAGGCAAGAAGTAGCCCGTAAAGAACTAGAAAGGCAAGAGTTTGAAAAGCAAGAATTAGCCAGGAAAGAACTTGAAAGGCAAGAGTTTGAAAAGCAAGAGTTAGCCAGGAAAGAACTTGAAAGGCAAGAAGTAGCCAGGAAAGAACTGCAAAGGCAAGAGTTTGAAAAGCAAGAGTTAGCCAGGAAAGAACTTGAAAGACAAGAACTTGAAAAGCAAGAGTTAGCTAGACAAGAACTTGAAAGGCAAGAGTTAGCCAGACAAGAATTAGCCAGACAAGAACTTGAAAGACAAGAGTTAGAGAGAAATCAGCAAGCAACTTCTCAACCCACTCCTGAATCAACTGCAACACCAACTTCCGCCCCAGTTACGCCTGCTGCGTCGCCGTCGAACTTTTTCTTTGCGGGAGATACCAACAGAGATGGCCAAATTAACGAGCAAGACGAAGCCGGAAAAGAACAATGGTCTTTGTCCAAGGGCGCGTTAATTTTATTTAACGATCGCAATAGCGATCGCGGCAAGATACCGACTTGGAAACAAACCAAAGTTAGCGCTCCCCGCCGTGCAGCAATGCTTTCTCAAGTTAACTTAACACTGTCTGAAAACTTCAAAACCTCTCAGTTATTTATCACTGCTGACAGCATTGCTAGCCCTCACATCAGCGTTTTTCAGAGGACGACTGACGGCTGGAAACCTGTAGATCTATCCGGTGCTAAACCTCTAGTTTTCAGCACGAATATTGTTTTAGGTGTCGAAGCCAAACAATTTGCCGATCGCAATTGGAACGGCACTGTTAATCTCAAAGCAACTGCCCAAAACAACGGTCAAGAAATCGCCTCCACAACAATCCAAATGGGCGTTAGTCCTTGGATCATACCGCCAAATACAGCACCAGTCACCGAAGTTCAGGTCAGCGACAGAGGCTCGGTAAACAGCGAATTTATCTCGCAACTAAAACAAGCAGTAGAACCCACGGGCGCTAGAGTAAAAATTCTCCAGGGCGATCGCACTTGGATGCAAGATACCCAGAAAAACGGCTACGTTCAATTGCCCGAAAAATCGGATTTACGCCTGTTTAATGTAGCCCTAAAAAGCAATAGCGAGCAAGAGAAAAACCCGCCTGTTAAATCAACTCAAGACCGGGATTTGAAAGTATTTAAAATTGGCAATCCTCGTTCTTTAGACCCTGTAAGTCAGTGGTCTGACGGATACGGCAATTTGCAGGTGACACCGCCGATTCCCGGACACCCAATGGGTCGAGTTTATTACGGGAATTCGGGAAATGCTAGTTTTAATCCAGAGGTACTTGATTTTATTCAAGCTCAACGAATTCAAGGGCCGCCAGTGGATATTGATACTTCTTGGCTTCTGACTCGCCAAGTCGATGAAATTATCAATTTTATTCCCACTCAAACTCCCGGACAATATGTAATGGCGATCGCCAGTCCCGAAGCCGGAGTTAAGCTATTGGAAGAATTGGAGGGAAGAGGTTACGGCGATGTGACGATCAATCGCGGTTTGAGCACTCAAACAACTGTCAGCGCCGCTTTGCAAAATCGCGCTTTAATTCAACACAATCTCTATTTGCAAAATCAGAAACTTAATCCGATTATAGAGAAGTTGAAAAGAGAGTTTTTACTCGGAGACGACCAAATTATTCAAGTTCCGGTGATGTTTGGTTACAGCGGTTATGCTTGGTGGCCTAATATGGTCAATTCGGTGCCAGTTAACGGCAAGTTGTTAGTTTCAAATCCGCGCGGGCCAATGATTGACGGTGTAGATTACACTCAAGAAAGATTGCGCCAACTTCTGCTTCCTGCTGGGGTCAGCGTTAGTTTTCTGGATGACAGGTATTATCAAGAATTGAAAGGAAACGTGCAGTCGGCGACGAATACTGTGAGGAAGCCAGAAGAGCGGCCTTTTTGGCAGTCTTTGCCTAATAATTTAGCCCGGTATTAAATTGCGATCGCAATTTGTGAACACTCAATATTTGCCGAAAATTGATAAATTGCGATCGCCCCAGCAGATAGATTTATCGAGCGAGAGGGACGGCATTTTGTCAAGGGCCTTGCCGTATTTGTGCAGTGCAGGCGATCGCACCAGTAACGTAAAATGTCTAAAAGCGGTCTTTGTAAAATAAATTTAGCCCCATGAGCGACGAACAGGAAAAAAAACAAATTTTGACTCAGCAACCGGAAACAATCTCCACTGCTAGCAATGAGTTAGATCGCAGTGAAATTGCCAGGACAGATTCAACTTCCGCATCAGCAGAAACTCCCGCCGAAATTGCCGCGCCCGAAGATATTTCAGCCCCAATCGATGAGGCCGAAACAATTCCACTTCCCGCCGATAGCGCCCCGGAAACAACTCAACTTCCAAGTGATCCGACTCCAACAATTCCAACTGCCAACCCCGAACCAAAACCAGCCAGAGCTTGGCAAATCTTAGCAGTTTTTCTCAGCGGAATGTTAGTCGGTTCCGTACTGAGTCTCGGCAGTTTGCTAGCGTGGAGAATGTATCAGGAAAGAGCGAACCTTCAAATCAAACTACCCGCTGACGTACCCCTCCCCGAAAGCCCTCCGCCTGTCGCAACAGCGCCCGCCAACCGCCGGCCCGGACTTCCCCCAGCACCTGGAACTCGACTGCCCGCCACAATCTATCCGTCGCCCCGTCCCACTCAAATACCCTCTGTGTCTGGCGTTCCGCAACTTGCTTCGCCGTCGCCGTCGCCGTCGCCGTTACCTTCTCCTTCTCCCGCTGTGGTTGAAACCCCTGTAACCGAGCGAGTGTACTTTCAAGCTGGTGCTACGGGAACTACTCTAAACAGTAGTTTGCGAGCCAACATATCCAAGCGCTATTTACTGGAGTGCAATAGCGGCCAAAGCATGACAATAAATGTTCAACAAGGTCAAGTTAGTGCAGCAATTATTGCTCCTAACGGTGAAAAAATAGGTACTGCAAATAGTACCAGTCAGTGGCAAGGTCAACTAGCCAGCAGCGGCGATTATACTATTGAAATTTCCGGCGACCGCCAAGCAAACTACGGTGTTAGAATAGAAGTGAAATAGCAAGTATAACTGTATCAGGGGGGAGTTACAAAATACATAAACCCGCCCTGCTTGCGAATTACAAATTACCCATTACTAATTACCAATGGTCGCACAAGTATCTCCAAGCATCTATGAAGCAAAAACTCAAGAAATTGCCCAAGAAATCCTGCGGGCAACTCAAGAGAAAAAGCGATCGTTTTTTGGCCAACTGCAAGACCAAATGCGCTGGGACGACAAACTGATGGATTGGGCGATGGCTAACCCCGGACTCCGGGTGCAGTTGTTTCGATTTATTGACTGTTTGCCTGCCCTCCGCAGCAGGCCGGAAATTGCCCGCCACTTGCAAGAATACCTGACCGCTGAAGAGGTAGAATTGCCCGAAGCATTAAAAAAATTGCTCAACTTTGCCAACGCTGATTCTGTTCCGGGTCAATTGGCAGCGACGACGGTTGCGCCTGCTGTGGAAACGTTGGCGCACAAGTATATTTCTGGGGAAAATATCAAGCAGGTAATTAAAACCTTAGAGCGACTTCGTAAAGATAGAATGGGTTTTACAGTTGACCTTTTGGGGGAAGCTGTCATTACTGAAGCGGAGGCGCAAATTTATCTTAACCGCTATTTGGAATTGATGGATGAACTGGCTAAGGCAGCGAAGAATTGGCCACAAGTAGATGCAATTGATAAAGCTGATGATGAAATTTTGCCGCGAGTGCAAGTATCCGTAAAATTAACAGCTTTTTATTCTCAGTTTGACCCTTTGGATGCTAAAGGTAGCGAGGAGAAAGTAAGTGAGAGAATTCGCATTTTACTGCGCCGTGCGAAGGAATTGGGCGCGGCCGTTCATTTCGATATGGAACAGTATGCTTACAAGAGTTTAACTCTGAGCATTCTCAAAGACTTATTGTTAGAAGAAGAGTTTCGCAGTCGCACGGATATCGGAATTACATTGCAAGCATATTTGCGGGACAGTGCCCAAGATTTGCGAAACCTGATTGCCTGGGCAAAAAAACGCGGAAATCCGGTAACAGTGCGGCTGGTAAAAGGCGCTTACTGGGATCAGGAAACTATCAAAGCGATGCAGAAAGATTGGCCGCAGCCGGTCTACAATGACAAAGTTGCTACCGATGCCAATTTCGAGCAGATGACGCAGTTGCTGCTAGAAAATCACGAATATTTGTATGCAGCTATTGGCAGTCATAATGTACGATCGCAAGCGAGGGCAATCGCCATTGCCGAAACTCTCAATATACCGCGCCGCCGCTTTGAAATGCAAGTGCTCTATGGCATGGGCGACAAATTGGCTAAGCTTTTGGTCGATCGGGGTTATCGCGTCCGAGTCTACTGCCCCTACGGCGATTTGCTGCCGGGAATGGCTTATTTGATCCGCCGTTTGCTGGAAAATACCGCCAACAGTTCTTTCATCCGGCAAAGTTCCGAAGAAATCCCGATCGAACAATTGTTAGCCGCGCCAGTTGTTAATGGAAATGACCAGCTAGTTTACAGCAAAGTATTTCCCAACGTTGCCGATACCGACTACGCCAATACCAAATTGCGGCAACAAGCAGAAACAGCGATCAAATCAGTACGCGCCAACTTAGGTAAAACCTATTTACCCCTAATCAATGGCGAGTACCAAAATACTGAAGCAACAGTTAATTCCCTCAACCCTTCCAATCCCACAGAAGTAGTTGGCACCATCGGATTGCTTTCCGAAGAACAAGCCAAACAAGCCCTTGAAGCAGCAAAATCCGCCTCCACCAGTTGGCGGAAAACTCCCGTTCGCCAGCGCGCCGGCGTCCTCCGCAAAGCCGCTGAGTTGATGGAACAGCGGCGACACGAACTGTCAGCTTGGATGGTGTTTGAAGTCGGCAAACCCGTCAGAGAATGCGATGCCGAAGTCTCCGAAGCTATTGATTTTTGCCGCTACTACGCCGACGAAATGGAACGCTTAGAACAAGGGAAAAATTACGACATCCCCGGAGAAACTAACCGCTACAGCTATCAGCCGCGCGGCATTTCTTTAATCATTTCACCTTGGAATTTCCCCCTCGCAATTCCCGTCGGCATGACAGTTGCCTCGCTGGTGGCAGGTAATTGTACTTTACTCAAACCTGCGGAAGTTTCCTCAGTAATTGCAGCAAAAATCACAGAAATTTTGCTAGAAGCCGGAATCCCCAAAGGCGTATTTCAATACGTGCCTTGCAAAGGTTCAACCGTCGGCGCTTACATGGTGAAACATCCTGACGTTCACATGATTACTTTCACTGGTTCTCAGGAAGTTGGCTGTCAGATTTATGCCGATGCTGCGATTTTGCAGCCGGGACAAAAACACCTGAAGCGAGTAATTGCGGAAATGGGCGGCAAGAATGGAATTATTGTCGATGAAAGTGCGGATTTAGACCAAGCCGTTGCAGGCGTAGTTTATTCGGCATTTGGCTACAGCGGTCAAAAATGTTCCGCTTGTTCGCGAGTAATTGTAGTCGAATCAGTGTACGATAATTTTGTGGCAAGATTGGTAGAAGCGACGCGATCGCTCAATGTCGGCCCAGCAGAAAATCCAGGCACTCAAGTCGGCCCTGTGATCGATGCAAATGCCCAGTCGCGCATCCGCGAATACATCGAAAAAGGTCGCGCCGAAGCTAAAATAGCTTTAGAAATGCCGGCCCCGGAAACCGGTTATTTTGTCGGCCCAGTCATTGTTACGGAAGTATCCCCGACAGCAACTATCGCCCAAGAAGAAATTTTCGGCCCAGTTTTGTCGGTGATTCGGGCAAAGAATTTCAGCGAAGCGATTGTTATTGCTAACGGCACTAATTTTGCTTTAACCGGCGGATTGTATTCTCGCACGCCTTCGCATATCGATCGAGCCTCATCCGATTTTGAAGTCGGAAATCTGTACATCAATCGCGGAATTACCGGCGCTGTGGTATCGCGGCAACCTTTCGGAGGATTCAAACTTTCGGGAGTTGGTTCTAAAGCTGGCGGCCCAGATTATTTGCTGCAATTCCTCGAACCCCGCACCATAACCGAAAATATTCAGCGGCAGGGTTTTGCGCCGATTGAAGGAGTGGATGATTAATCATTCCTTTGTTCGCAGTGAGCACTGAAGTCCTCTCTCTGGCTGTTAAGTTAGTAGGGTGCGCTAGGCGCACCTTACAGGTGGGGTAAGAGAAAAAATTTGTGCCAGATTAGCTAGTTATAAAATGGAATCTACTAAAGCTCGCGATCGATTAAATTCTCACAACCTTTCAGTTGACAAGTGGCTGCGATTTTTAATTATCGCCGTATTAGTCATAGGTATTTTATTTCGGTTCGCCAATCTCGATCGCAAATTTTACTGGATCGACGAAACATATACTTCTTTGAGAGTTTCGGGCTACACCGAAGCCGAAATAATCAAACAAATTTCGTACCAGAAAATAACCTCCCCTGCGGATTTACAAAAGTATCAGCAAATAAATTCCGAAAAAACTGTAAGGGATACCCTGAATTCTTTAGCAACAGAAGACCCCCAACACCCCCCTCTGTATTACGTACTAGCGCGATATTGGGCGCAATGGTTCGGCAGTTCCGTTGCAGCAATGAGAAGTTTTGCCGCCGTGATTAGCCTGCTAGTATTTCCCGCAATTTATTGGCTGGCTTGGGAGTTATTTGAATCTTCAGCAGTAGCGTGGATGGCGATCGCCATTTTCGCAATTTCTCCCTACCACATCCTATTTGCCCAAGAAGCGAGACAGTACAGTTTGTGGACAGTAACTACTATTTTATCCAGTGCAGCCTTGCTGCGAGCAATGCGCCCTGAGTCAACTCAAAATGCTGTTGCCCTCGTTCTTTCCTGGGCGCTTTATGCAGGCACAGCAACACTGGGATTTTACACACACTTGTTATTTGTCTGCGTCGCAGCCGCCCACGCAATCTACGTCGCAGTTATGGCCAACTGGCGCGATGTGAAAACATTCATTTCCTATTATGTAGCATCTTTAATCGCTTTGATCGGCTTCATGCCTTCCCTGGTACATACTGTAGAAAACTTCAATCAAGTTAGAAGCACAACAGCATGGGCAGAACAAACAAATTACTTAAGATTAGTCAGCAGGTGGGTTGGTTCTATCAGCATAGCATTTTTTGATATTGGCATTGATGGAACTGCCAACGTTACACAACTAGCTTTGCTAATTCCAGTTGGTATCATGATTTTAGCTTTGGTCGGCTATGCCCTTTATTATCTATGCCGACAAACACCAAAGCGAGTGTGGTTGATTGTATTGTTATTAATTGCAACAACTGCTTTGTTTTTAGCAGTACCTGATATAATCAAGGGTGGAAGGCGATCGGGAAATCCGCGATATTTAGTTCCTTGTTATGTGGGAATTCAGCTAGCAGTGGCTTACCTGCTGTCTGCAAAAATTAGTAACAATTTGGAGAAGTTAAAACAGCCAAAACTGTGGAAAATCGTTATAGTTGCAGTTTTTTGCGCAGGTATTATATCCGGTGGAGTTAGTTCTCAAGCAGATATTTGGTGGAATAAAGGCAGCGGTTGGTTGGGTGCCTTGGAAGTAGCCGGGAATGTCAATCAAGCCAGCAATCCGCTAATTATCAGCGATGCCAATATCGCATATATCATGCCTTTAAGTTATTACCTAGAACCAAAAGTCAAACTGCTAATAGAACCCCACTGTTACACTTCTTGCTACAAAAATCGAGAATTGGCAAAGAAAAAACCCCAACCCCCGCAAATTCCCGGCGGTTTCAGTGAGTTGTTTTTATACAGACCGTCCTCTACTTTGCGATCGGCAATTCAGCAACAAAACTATCAAATATATCCGGCTGACCCTAATGTCGAGCTTAATCTATGGAAAATTACCAAAAAATAATCTAAAACATTAAGGCCAAAAACAGGGTTTTGGTGCCAAAAAATAAAGGTCTTATTCACGGCGACATACTGACCACAAACGGTATTTTTGTAACTATGTCGCAAGTATAGTTCAATAGGGTTGCTTTTCGCGGTAAGCTAAAAGTTAAGAATCAAAAAATAACATCAAAAATCTCAAATGACAGTCACTGAAACCTCCAACATTCGTAAACTGCTGTGCGATCCCGACTTAGGCCTGATTCCTCACCTAGAAAAGTGCCTGAAAGATTTGCATTCATCTGCGATCGCCAACGGAGAGAAATTCAAGGTAGAACCTTACGATATAGAACTCAAAAGCTGCCACACCCAGAAGCATCCCAACGACCAAAAACCCCTCGTCACCCAGTCAGTGTTAATAAAAGTTCCCCTGACTGGGAAAGTTCAAGACAAGATGCACCTATATCTGATCGCAACTGAGTTGCAGAACCAAATCGACATTAAAATTATCGACTGGAGTGCCTTAGAACGCCGCCAATACGACATTCAGGGTATCCCCTTAAAGCAGCCGATCACAAAAATAGACGGCCAGATGAATTACGAATTAGTATTCGATCGACCAAGCTACTGCTGCATCACCCTGTGCCGCCAATTTGACTTAACTTACGCGGCCAATTTTTAATACCAATTCCCAAAAGTAGGGACACGGCATTCCGTGTCCGGGGCGGGGAGTAGGACACGGCATTGCGGTGTCCCTACGGTTCGCTTTTAATAATTGGTAGAAGATTGAGGATTGTAGATCGATCGCACTTGCATCAAATTCAAACCGCTCGATTCGCAGTTTCCGCAAGAATCCTCTTAATATCAGCAGGAGTCAGACTCGGATTAGCTTGCAACATCAAAGCTATCACCCCGGATACTTGCGGCACTGCCATTGAAGTACCCGCAAAATATTGATAGGGAATCCCCGGTTCCGAAAGCGGCACAGTTGAATAAACGTCACCAGAATCCGTCGTGCCGCCGTCGCCGCCCGGACCAACAAAATAATTAATTGCCTCCGAACCCGCCCGGTTAGAATAATCCGCAAACAATCCATTTCGGGTAACAGCACCGACAGCAATTCCTACCTCATTGGCAAACCGAGCCGGATAATCTACTTGTGGGCGAGCATCATTTCCTGCCGCCGAAATTACGATCGCGCCTTGAGCTTCAGCCAGTCGAATCGCATCCAATTCTTGAACATTCAACTGTAGGCCGCCCAAACTCACATTAATAATCTTCGCTCCATTTGCCACCGCATAATTAATCGCATTAATTTCATCCCGAATTTTACCTACCCCGGTACTATCGAGTATTTTCAAAGGCATAATCTTCGCAGTTGGAGCCGTTCCAGTAATCCCAACCCCATCTTTTTTCGCAGCAACTAAACCCGAGATATGAGTGCCGTGATTGTTATCATCCATCGGGTCATTATCGTTGTTGACAAAATCCCATCCCCGGAAATCGTCAACAAAGCCATTGTTGTCGTCATCAACCCCGTTGCTAGCTTTATTGCGACCGATCGTATCAACACCGGTTTCCCCCACATTACTCCAAATATTCCCCGTCAAATCCGGGTGATTGTAGTCAACTCCGCTGTCGATAACTGCCACCACAATTCCGTCTCCAGTCAAGCCCCGGGCCCAAACCTCCGGAGCTTTAATTAAATCTCTGCCCCACTCCTCGCCGCTCAAGTCGGGAACATCAGGAAAAGGTGCAGTACCTTGAGCTTTAGCAACTGCCGCCGCTGCATTCACCAAACCGAACCCAAAACGAGAGTCAAAACCCTGCAAGTTGCTCGGATTGTTAGGAGAAACAGTTGCAGGAGTTGCAGACAGATTTAGGGTGAAATCTGTACTGCCTTGGTATTGATAAACTCGGACAAAGTAAGTTCCTGCGTCTAAACCGTTGATCTCGATCGACTCCGGCGATAAATTCGGTTGTTGAGAAGAAGCAATAATATCGGTGAAGTCAATAGAAGTGTCGCCGTTAAGATCTTTAATTAATGCCACGTCAACATCCGCCGTCAAACCGCTGACAGTTAATTTAAAGTCGCTAGTTGCAGGCAAAGTAAAGCGGTAAAGGCCGTCTGGCCGGGCGTTGCTAACTGAATCTGCGATCGTTTGAGTGCCACCCAAAACGCCTAAATCGCGAGCTTGATCGAGTTGGTTGCCCAATACGGTAGTTGCAGAGATGAATGTATCGGCGAGGTCTTGTGGAGATGCGTTGGCTACCAAGCCTAAAATAGCATTGGATTGGCGAATTTTAATTAATGTATTGGAAATACCGGGGGCGATCGATATTTCTTCGAGAATCAAGTCAGCTTCGGTAAGATTGTCAGTCAGGCCGATCGAATCCACAAAACTGTTAAAGTCAGTAATAACGTCTGCAGCACCCGGATCGGAGACTGCGGAGTCGCTGCGGAGGACAAAGGTATCTGGGCCCAAACCGCCTGTCAGCGTATCTTTGCCGCCATCGCCCACTAAAACGTCGCTGCCGTCGCCGCCGTTGAGGGCGTCTCCTCCCTTGCCTCCCTGCAAGGTATCGCTGCCGGCATCGCCAAACAGGAAGTCTGCGCCGGCACCACCGTTAAGCACATCGTTGTCTGCACCACCGAACAGGGTATCGGAATTGCTGCCGCCGAGAATGCGATCGTTACCATTATCGCCACTAATTATTTCGGCATCCGACGAACCGATAATAAAATCGTTGCCGCCAAGGGCAAAAAATCCGTTAGGATAAGGAGTCAAAAAGCCCGGAGTCAAGGCGAAACTATTGGGGCTATCATCTAAAAGATAGGAAAGACCGTCAGGGCTCGGGCCGGGCATAGAAATGTACTCCTAGCGAGGTATATCGATCTAAATTTTAGATTTTAAATTTAAGTTTGTGGTTAAAAACGCCCTAAATAGTCTGTAAGGCGGGCATTATACAAAGTCTGTAGAGGTCTGCATAGGTTAGGTTAAACAGATTTATTCCGTCATATCGTGCCGTGTAAATCAACCACAATTCCGCCTTACCCCCTCTTAAATATAAAATCTAAAACAGTATAACTTAATCCCAAATTCAAAATCGGGATCAGAAAATGGGAAAACAACACTTGCCTCGAATTCAGAATTTTTTAAATCTCGCGAAGTCGCATTTAAAGCCTTATTTGCGCTATTTGATTTTGGGCGGGACGTTTTTATTTATTGCCAAAGCGTTTTTAACTCACTGGCGAGAAGTGGCGAATATCCAAATTCGAGCCGAAAGTTTTCCGTTGCTGGCGATCGCCCTTGGCGTCACTTTATTTTCTCTAATTTTTGTCGGCTGGGTGTGGATGTTGATTTTGCGAGAATTCCGCCAACCTGTAACTGCCGCCTGGGCGATTCAAGTTTTTCTCAAAACTAATATTGCCAAGTATTTACCAGGGAATATTTGGCATTTTTGGGGTCGAATATTGGACGCAAAAAAGGCAGGTATTTTCCCGAAAGCTGCTACTCTCAGCGTGTTGCTGGAACCGCTGCTGATGGCTTCTGCGGGCGTTTTAATTGGGTTGATTTGTTTTGACAAATTCAATTGGTTTTTGCGGATTGTCGGTTGTGCGGCTATTTTAACGGCGATTCATCCCCGAATTATAAATCCGATCGTTCTATTTGTAGAGCGGTTGAAGTTATCCAAGAACAATGGGGAAAATTCAAAGGCTGAGGAGGCGGCGGGGGAAGGACTGAATTTTAGTGTAGAGTCTACCTCAAATATAGCTAAAAAAACATCGAATGTCAAGTCCCGCCACAAAATTAATTTGCCAATTAAACGCTATCCTTTAGTGCCGTTAATCGGACAAATGTGTTTTATAGGATTGCGGGGCTGCGGTTTTTTGCTAACTGTAATGGTTTTAACCCCGGTGAACTTTAGCAATATTCCCCACTTGTTCGGTGCTTTTTGTTTTGCGTTTGTTGTCGGTTTAGTCGTACCGGGTGCACCGGGCGGAATGGGAGTATTTGAAGCAACGGCGATCGCCCTGCTGTCCGATCGCTTTTCTACGGGTATAATTCTGAGTGCGGTGGCTTTGTATCGGATAATTAGCATTCTGGCGGATGTTTCGGGTGCTGCTTTGGCAAAGCTCGATCGCCAGCGAAATCAGCGCAGTCAAAAAAAGCGAATTTGAAAATAAATATTTGAGGAAGATAATTTGCTGCGATCGAGGAATCCCTGAATCGGGGAATGTAGTAAAAGCTATAATCAAAGTCCTGAGTGCCAACTCACAGACTTAGGTAAATTACTTGAACTTTGGCTGACTGTGTAAATCCAATCATCTCAGTGGCAGCAAATTCCTCACATTACAGGTTCTTTGAAATAAGGACTCTAACCTCCGGTTAGCCATGACTCATAACAACAATAGAACGACAACAATTCGTTACCTTCTAATTACATCAGGTGTACTGGCGAGCGGTGGATTAGGCTATCTTGCTTATACCATGTTGCACCAACCCAACGAAGTACGCTACTACGAATCCGAACAGCAATGTATTGTAGATGCGACGAACCAAAGCAACGGGTTCACCAAAGAGCAGTGTCAGGCCCAGTTCCGGTACGCAATGCAGGAATACGAACGCATTACGCCCGTGTATCGCACGCAGCCAGAGTGCCAAGAAGACACAGCAAGCATTTGCTCGCAGGTATCGAATTCCAGCGTTGCTACCCCCGGATGGCGACCAGAGTTCGGCGGCTTCTATTTCACCGATGATGTCGATGATGATGCCCCTCCAACAGTGGTCAACGGCGTCAACGGTGGCTCCTACACGGTTTATCCAGTGCAACCCGTTTACCGCTCCAACATCGGAATTGTAACTCCAGATAGAACCCTGATTACTCGTCCCCTACCGGGCATACCGCTAGATTCTCCCTACTTTTCCTCGAGTGGCGACACCCCAAATCGCCCCCCAGGCCACGCAGCTCAGGGAACCATCAAAGGACGGGGGAGGTTTGGTAGCGCAGTCCGTTCCACGGCTCCTTTGGGAAGCGGAGGAAAGTAACCAAGACCGATTTTTCTCTATTTTTCCATATTCTTCAGTGTCACTAGCAAGGTGCTTCATCCATGTATCCCTTTTTGTTTCAGCGACGGCGCAACTGGCAGCAGCACGTATTAGAGAACGCCTACCAATGTCAGCCTCTTGCAGACATCAACCAACGCTACTGGGCAGAAGCCTTAGAGCGTCCCTTTGGGGTGATGTTTTCGCGCCAGGAAGAGGCGAGAATCTGGGATGCTACTGAGGCTCTTTGGGATATGTGTCGGGAGTTTTTGGACTGGTTTTTTACCGCTGATGGCCTAGAAAATCGGATGAAAAAACTTGCTATTCCCCCTGCTTTCTGGGAAGCAATTCAGGTTTCGTGGGATCGGGTTGACGAAGCAGAAGATATGTCTCTTTATACCCGTTTCGATCTTGCCTTCACTGAAGATGGAAAAATTAGCCTTCTAGAAATTAACGGCGAAACTCCTCTGTTGGGTGCAGAAACAGTCTATCAATGGCTGTGGTTAGATGACATGAAAAAACCAAGCCGAGATTTGCGATCGCTTCCCAACGATGCCAATCAGTTCAACAACTTTTGGGACGAAGTTGCGGGTCGATTCCGCACTCTAAGCCGTCATTATGATTTAAAGAAGTTCGGTCTGAGCTTGTTAATTGACGAGCATCTGTCAGAAGATACCGAGATGGCAGGACAACTGGTCGAAATTATTAATCAAGAATTGGGAAACGATCGCTTTTTCACCCAACTTGTAGGATTGCGTAACCATCTGGGCGTGGATGAAGAAGGATTTTTTGTCGATCAATTCAATAATCGGATCTTGCGGCTGTGGAAAATCGTCGATTGGCTGGATTTGCAACTCGCCAGCCAATCCTTTAACGCAGATGAAGCCCTAGCATCGCGCCTGATAGCAGGGGACGTGAAAATCATTGAACCGCTGTGGAAACAGATTTTAAGCAATAAAGGATCGATGGTGTGGATGTGGGAATTATTTGGCAACCACCCAGTGTATTCTCAATTCTTGCTACCCACTTTCTTCACAGATACTATCTCGCTCGAATCCACAGCATTACTGACCCAAATGCACGTCAAAAAGCCTCTCGTCGGTCTAGAAGGTGTTGGGGTTTCTATTGAAACAGGCGATTTTGTTGCCGGAGCCGTTCACGCCCGCGAGGCGATGGGCTACGATCGCGAAGGATTCATTATTCAGTCCTATCAACCCTTGCCCGAATATTTTGGCTACCACTTCGTCGTAGGTTCCTGGATTGTCGGCGATACTCCATCCGGCATCGTATTGCGCGGAGATACCAATCCGATCACCGGACGACATTGCTTAATCGTTCCGCATATTGTGAGCGATCGTCTGGTGAATACTTAACTTCTAATCAGAAAAACTATGAAATTACAAACTCATGATGTCCGGGGAATTCCGATTCTTAGCAGTGAGTGGAGTGTAGATGAATTTATTGCCGATGAGTTGAAAATTCCCGAAGTCGCGCCTACAATTCAGGCTGGATTTATGGATCTCCTCAGCCGAGATGTGTTCTCTGAGGGAGACAGTCAGCCACTCTACGAGCATCTGCTATCTCGCAGTTCGGAGTTCTCGTTAGAATTCATGAGTGCGATCGAACTTTGGCTGCAAGACGAATTACGGCACTACGTTGCTCTGCGTAAGGTCTATCACATGGTATCAGGTTTGTCCCCAGAGGCGATCGACCAAAAAAACCAGAGTCGGGTGCACGAACTCGAACCGATCTCGTTTCTGATTGAGAACGAATTCACCATTCTAGTTGGTTTAATGTTTGACGAAATGGGTTCCGTGTGGTCTTATCACCGGGATATTAAGGAATTCTACCAACACTATGGGAACGGCTTTGCTCGCGTAGGACATTTGGTGACGCAGGATGAGGGGCGGCATTTTAGGAATGCTGCGACTCTCATCCAACATCGCCATCCCGACAAAATCGATCGGATAGAACCGTTATTAGAAAAGATTAGCGAGATGGAAGCCCGTCTTGCTTATTATCCCAAGACTTTCTTTCTAGATCACGCTCAGGAAAGACACCGCTTTCCGAAAGATTTTAATAGCCAGGTGATTCAAAGAATTCTCTCCTGTTTCTAACAGAATTACCAACTTAATCATCAGATCGACATTATTATACTTTCCGTGGCGATCGAGCATCTCAAACTGACGCACCCTACCGCAACTTTCTCTTTCTCCTCTAACTCTCTCTGTGTCCTCTGTGTCCTCTGCGGTTAAAAACTCTAATTATTATATGAATTAAAGCATTTTTTCCAGAAATTGCTTGGCGCGATCGCACTTCGGGTTGCTAAAAAACTCCTGCGGCGGCACATCTTCCGCCACCTTTCCGCCATCGAGAAACAATATCCGGTGGGCGACTTCCCGCGCAAAACCCATTTCGTGAGTTACAATTGCCATTGTAATTCCCGTTTTCGTCAAAGCTTTCATCACATCTAACACTTCTTTAACCATTTCTGGGTCGAGTGCAGAAGTCGGTTCGTCCATCAACAAAATTTCCGGTTCCATAGCCAAACACCGGGCGATCGCCACCCGCTGTTTTTGTCCCCCCGAAAGCTTAGAAGGATAAACATCCGCCTTATCTGACAAACCGACTTTTTCCAGCAATTCTAAGCCCTTCAGACGCGCCTCATTCGATTCAACCTGCTTCACCTTTACAGGCGCATAGGTCACATTTTGCAGCACAGTCATGTGCGGGAACAAGTGGAAATGCTGAAAAACCATCCCCACTTTCTGGCGGATTTTCATAATATCTGCCTTTGGCAAAGTGATATCTACGCCGTCAATGTATATGTGTCCCGAAGTTGGAACTTCCAGTAAATTCAAACAGCGTAAAAAAGTAGACTTGCCGCACCCCGAAGGCCCGATAATGGCAATCACTTCTCCTTTGTGAATCTCAGTAGTTATCTCGCGCAAAACCTTCAGATTGCCAAAAGATTTATACAGGCGATCGACCTTAACTGCTACTTTGGAGTCTGCGTTCGAGTACATTGGCCCCCCAAGTTAAACTAAGCACCATCAAATAATAAATTGCGCCGACAAATATCAAAGGTTCAAAGTAAATATACTTTTCTGCTCCCACAATTGTAGCGCGGCGCAGCAAGTCTTCTACGCCAATTACTGAAACTAAAGCTGAATCCTTCAGCAAAGCAATACTTTCATTCACCAATGCAGGCAAAATATTTTTCAACGCTTGCGGCAAGATAATATCGCCCATCATCAGTTTGTAGGGAACGCCAAGGGATTCTGCGGCTTCTTTTTGACCTTTATCTACGGCTTGAATTCCCGCGCGGATTGTTTCGGAAATATAAGCCCCAGAATTCAGGAAAAAAGTAATCACGCCAGCTTGCAGCGCCGATATATTATAGCCCGTAAGCTGCGGCGTTGCAAAATAAACTAAAGTTAACTGCAAAATTAGCGGCGTTCCTCGAAAAATTGAGGTGTAAGCAGTGCCAAACCAGAACAGCGGTTTAATGCTAGAAATCTTAAACAGAGACAGCACAATTCCCCAGATAAATCCGAGAAATGCCGACAGCAAGGTAAAAGTTAGCGTTACCCCAATCCCGGACAAAATATAAGGCAAACTCGGCAAGATTTTGCCAAAATCTAACCCGAACTTGGGCGCTACCGGAGGCTGATTTGCTTGAGCAGGTTCTTGCGGAATTGGTCGAGAAAACCACTTAGTAGCTAGTTCCTTAATTTGACGGCTGGCTTTCATTTGCTGGAGGACTCGGTTGAATTCTGGAACTAATCTCGAACCTTTCGCAAAGGCGATCGCTGAACCGCTTTCTTCAGTATTCGGAATTGTGTTAAACTCCAAGTCCGGGTTCGCTGCTGCATAACCCGTAGCGACAGTATCCTCGATCACTCCTGCCGCGAGGCGGTTCGATTTAATTTCTTGAATGATGTCAGGAATCCTATTGAGAGGAGCCAGTTGCACCCCGGCCATTTTTTTCACAGCTTCCTGCTGAATGCTTCCGAGTTGAACGCCTACTTTTTTGCCCGCTAAATCTTCAGCTTTGGTCAAATTGCTGCCTTTATTGGCGACAATTGTATTTTGAGCTTCGTAGTAAAGGTCAGAAAAATCTACATTTTTTTTCCTTTCTGCTGTGGGAGTCATTCCAGCCATCACAAAATCGGCTCTGCCCGCCTGCAAAGCGGGAATTAAGCCGTTAAAATCCATGCCAACTACTTTCAGTTCGTAGCCCAATTTTTTAGTAATATATTTGGCAATATCGATGTCAAAACCGATGATTTCGTTGCCGCTAACAGCCGTATCTTTAAATTCGTAGGGCGGGTAGTCTGGGGAAGTCGCCAGTGTTAAAGTCTTGTTGGCTTGGGCGTAGCTGGCGATCGCAATTAAACAAAAGGCGATCGCGATCGCCGCCACCAGCATTGATTTTAATTTTAAACGTTTCATATCGAACATTGTCCTCAAACATCCCCTCGCTCAGAAAACATACCACAATAAGGTACATTTTTTAACAATTTAGAAAGGAAAGCTTGTCCGCACAACTCTCACCAATGTTGTACAGTTGTCCGAGTTGCGATCGGTATTTGTAATCATCCAGCATATTCCATCTATATGCGGTACAAGCTATTCAGTAGATCGGAGCAAAAAATGCGATATTACTTCTAAGCCACCGGGTACGATCGAGTGGGAGTAATACCATTGTCGATTATTGATTTTCGATTTGGATAGATGCCGTCTGTAAGTCCTGTGTTAATTACAGGACTTACACATAAAAATTATAGTCTAAGAGTCAACTGTCAACTGTCAACTGTGTTGAATAGTGTTGCAAAAATGCTTCCAGTTCTGTCCGTCCTTGTTGGGTAATTGAGTTGTAGAAGACTTCTTTTTGTCCATTGGGAGTGTAGAAACGATAGAAGCGTCGATCGAGATCGATTTGTCGCAGGTATACTAAGGGAACGCCAACAGATGCAAGGAGTCGGGCTTTTTTGCGATCGCGCACCTGCACCTCTGGGCGATCGTGCCAATGAGATTGACATTCTATCACCAGTTTGGCTTTGCGACTAGCACCACAGCCGCGTTCCATCAAGGTGATATCGACTCTGGAATTCACCCAAAATTTCCAAAGTTCAATGGGAAGACGGGTGAAAGTTTCTGGACGAGAACAGATCATTTCTAGGGGAACTTGGGGACAGTAACGGAAGCGATCGCCTAAAATCATCTCTAGAATATCGATAGCGATCGTTTCTAACCCGTTCATGATTTCTCCGCTTTGGAAGCGGGGAAAGATTTGCAGCGAATCATCATCGCTGTTGAAGTTGAACTCGCCTGAATAGTTATAAGTGCAAGTCATCGATCTGAAGTTGAACTCGATAGTTTGAGGTTATCGAGATAAAGTTGTATAGTCCAGAGACAGTAAGTGCAGTTAGCAAGATTCTTAACTGCACTTATCTGCACTCTCGAATAATCCCTCCTGTTTGCTAGAGTAAAGAAGATGACTAGCGCAACGACTTCCAGCAGCCAATGACAGCAACTAGCAAGAGAAAAAGAGGTTTTTTGCCCAATAGAGAAGGGTTAGCAATTTTGGATGCGAGGAGACAAGAAAAGGGTTATACCTATGACTCGCTTGCAGAAGCAGCAGGACTCAATAGTAACGATCGGGTTAGAAGGCTGTTTAATCCGCACTGGGGCAAAAACGTACAAAGGGATGCCATAGACAAAATTGCTACGGTTCTAGAACTGCAACCTGCTGAGTTTATTGAAGATTGGCTTCCCAAATCAAGACTTTCTACACAAAAACAAACACCTATGGACGTAACTAATATTGATTGGCGGGAAGTTTGCTTAGTCATGCTAGATCGGCAGCAAAAAGAACAGCGAATTAGGCGTAAGGCAACTGAACAGGGATTTGAACTCAATGTTTTTGTACCGCTAGGTTTAATCGAACGGAAACAGCAGCAGCGTCGCAGTGGCAATGTGCCTATGGAATTGGTAAATAAATTAGAAGCGGAAGTCGTTACCCGAATTTACGACCATAATGAATTCATGACTGACGTTATTGGACAAAACCATACTGGAAAAAATAAACATATTGCTATTGTCGGCGAACCAGGATCAGGAAAGACAACGCTGTTAGATAAAATCGCCACTCACATTCAGGAAAATAATCAAGATTTGCCGATTTGCATTCCGCTGGCAAGTTTGCAAGGAAAAATGCTGAAAGACTATCTCCTTCAGGAATGGTTACCGGAAGCTATTTCTCTGCTTTATCCCGATATTGATGTAGAGATGTTTCATGAAACATCTCTACAGAAACGTTTGCGTCATGGTGGAGTTTGGTTATTACTCGATGGTGTCGATGAAATGGGAGAAACTTCACCCGCGCAATTTGAAAAAATTAGTACCCAACTTACTGATTGGTTAGGTAAAATGCGGGTTGTTTTGACCTGTCGAACCAATGTTTGGGATGCTCGTCTCAACAATCCTCTCACAGGTTTTGATACTTACAAAACTCAGGATTTTCAACCAAATGACGTTGATAATTTTATTCAGCAGTGGTTTGCTGAAGCGAAAAATATTCAACGGGGAGAGGAGTTACAGAAAAAGCTGGAAGAACCGCAAAAGGAACGCATCCGCCAACTGGTAACAAATCCGCTTCGGTTATCTCTACTGTGTCAGATGTTCAACAAGAATGAGCAAGCGGAATTACCAGAAACAAAAGCAGAACTATATCAACACTTTGTCCGCTATTTCTACGAATGGAAACCAGCCCAATCGGGTATTGATTGGGCTACTCAACCTGGTTTGCAAGAAGAATTACATCAAGCCCTCGGTCGTTTATCTATAGCAGGATTGGATAGCGATGCTAGATTTCGGTTGCCGCTAAGTTTAATTAAGAAAGAGATGAGCGACAAGCTGTTTAAATTAGCCTGGAATCTCGGTTGGCTGAACTTAGTAGATCGAGAAACTGCAACAGATGAACCTGTTTACGCATTCTTTCATCCCACATTCCAAGAATATTTTGCTTCCTTGGCGATCGATGATTGGCACTATTTCCTGAATCATGTTCCTCATAATCCAGACGAAGGTATTTATCGCATTTTTGAACCGCAGTGGAAAGAAGTAATATTGCTTTGGTTGGGACAAGACCGCATACAGCCAAATCTCAAAGAAGAGTTATTGAAAAATTTACTTAATTTTGATGATAACTGTGAGAAATTTTATAGTTTTCAAGCTTATTTTATAGGCGTCGCATGTCTCTCTGAATTTCGATACTTTTCCTTGGCTGATGAAATGATTGATACAGTGCTTGAGTGGAGTTTTTGTGATTCAATCTGTTTAGAAAGTTTCGAGATACTTGAAGCAACCGCTAGAGCAATCTTACAAGAAACCGATACAATAAGAGTAGTCGATCGATTAACTAAACTACTAAAAAATGATAACGATGATGTGACTCGCGTGCTTGCTGCTCGAATGATACTCCGAATTAATCCTTATCACATTAAGGCTGTCAATTTTTTAATTAACCAGGCTTATCATTATCGATATTTTGGTGATGTTATGCTGTTTAAAGAAGTTTGTGCAGGATTAACAGAATCTGGCATATTGATTCCAAAAATTATCATAACTTTGATCGAATGTATCAGGCCAAATCAGTTGATTCTAAACTCTTCTGATTCTCCCTTTCTATACGATCATTTACGAATAAGTGGTGCTAAGTGTTTAGAGGAAATTGACCCTGGCAATCCACACGTGTTAATCACTCTCTTAGATTTACTCAGGCATAAGAGCTTGGTTGAAGAGGTAATTTTAGAATTTTCAGAATTAGAATTTTTTTCAATTTATTCTTCTAATATTATTTCTACTTTAGTTTGTTTATTACAAGCTTATCAAAATGAAGAAGTTAAGTTAAAAATTGCACAAACTTTAGTAAAAATAGATCCTAGTAATAGGGACGCTGTTGAATTTCTAAAACACTCTATTTTGAATGGCACTGATGAAAGTTATCGCTTGTATGCCGCTAGAAGTTTATGGGAAACCCGTCCTCAAGACGTAGAAATAAGGGAAGTATTTTCTTGTTTGTTACGCCAAAACCGTCACCTGTTACAAGGTAGTAAACGTCATCGTTTTTTTAGGTTATATGATTGGACATTTGAAAAAATGAATTTAAATCTTATGAATAAGCGAATTAACTCAATTAAAGTCAATAATAGTTCCGAGGAATTGATTGTTTCTAGAGAAGAGGAAAGTTTGATTTCAGGTTCTAGTAATATAAGAAAATCGCTTCAAGCATGGGTTGAAGCTCTAAAATCAAAGCAAGCTATTTATGAGCTAGATGATATGGATGTTTTGAGATTCAAGATGGCGATTCCTAGTGATTTATTTTCAAGGGTGGTAGCAAATATAAAAGAGCATTTTAATGATGAATTACTAGAAGAAGAAGAAGAAGAAGAAGAAGCAGAGTGCTACGAAAGTTGCTATGCTATACTGTGGCACTGCGCCCAAAATATGAGTTATCCAGAATTTTATCGCGCTTGGCACAGTTAACCATCCACTACAAATCTAGAAGCATCCCACAACATCATACTTAGCACTGCGACAATGTAAAACGCATTTCTCCTAACCATCCGAATCTCATAGATGCAGTTTTGAAATGGCTGCATCGATCGATTTTGGAGGCTTGAATTTTGATTTTGGCAGAAGGCGATCGCTTTTTCACCAACTCAGGCGCGATCGCACTTACACCCCCAAATCCAACTCGATCGAAACATTTATTCATCTTTCTCTGCATTAACGAGACTTAAACAAAAAATCAGTGCTAAGCATGGTAAAATGCTTAGTAGCTAAGGTTTTCACATCGAGTCACAGGCA
>NZ_JAUBQN010000076.1:0-10729 GCF_036701295.1 Microcoleus harperi Pol14_C6
ACTCAATCGAATAAGGTTTCATTTTTTTCGCTTATGTACTAAATAGAGTGTATCATATATACATGGAATATGCTGTAAGTTGCGTTAATTATTGTGGAGAAGCTAGACACCCGCCAAATATCCCAAACTCACACCCACCAAATCAAGAAACAGCTAACCCAAAACAAATCAAAACTCTACATCAAGATTTAAGCGAAATGCCAGAGTTGGGTGATTTCTACGATCGCCCCCTCGAACTCCACACCCTCACCACCTGGATTCTACAACAACGCTGTCGCCTCATAACCCTCACCGGCATCAGTGGCATCGGCAAAACCAGCTTAGCAGTGCAACTCGTACAACAAATTAAAGACGAGTTTGACTACGCAGTTTGGTACACACTAGACGAATTCCCCGCCATAGAAAAATTTCAATCTAACCTAATACAGCTTTTTTCAAATTCAGAAAAACAAGATTCATCCCCAACCAACCAGAAACGCTTACCGCTGATTAAGTATTTACAAAACCATCGCTGTTTAATAGTCTTAGATGACTTTCACAACCTTTTCTGTAGCGGGGAATTTGCATGAAAATACAAACCTGAATGCGAAGAATATCGCTCCTTATTAAAACAAATAGAAAAATTATCCCATCAAAGCTGCTTTCTGTTGATCGGTTGGGAACAACCGAGAGAAGTGACTCAAGTTAAAAACCAAAATACTTCCATTCGTACCTTACAACTCAAAGGTTTAGACATCGCCGGCGGACAGGAAATACTCAGAGATTATGGGTTAGAAGAAAGCGACAACACTGAAGCACTCATTCATCGCTACCAAGGCAACCCCCTATGGTTAAAAAGCGTGGCGAATCTGATTCAAGACTTGGGAGGAGGCGTGACAGAGTTATTACCAAATGATACCATATTGTTGCCGGGAGATTTGAAAGATGTTTTACAGCAGCAGTTCGATCGCCTATCCGAACTAGAAAAACAAGTAATCTCCTTGTTAGCGAAAGAAAGCCAGCCAATCAACCGGGCAAAATTGCTAGACAAATGACCGAATTCCGGCTTCAGATTTGCTAAATGCGCTGCAATCTCTATCGCGGCGCTGCTTGATTGAACAACAAGCAAATTTTTACACAATTTCACCTGTACTGAGGCAATATGCGATCGCCTATGCGGTGTAATTGATATCTTTTAGTCGGCGGAGGCAGACTTAGTTTGTATAGTAGCGATGTCAATCGCGCAGTAACTAAATACATAAACTCGCCCAAACAAAAACCGGGCAACTCCACAGTTACCCGGCAATCCTAACTTTAGACCTCAGACAAATCTAAAATCTAAAACCTAAAATTCTTAAACAGCTACAGTCTTCTTAGCAGAAGAGCTCAATTCGCCCTTAGCATACTTAGCTGCAAAATCGTCCAAAGACACTTGCTTAATCTTTGTACCGTGACCAGCGCAACCGAAAGAGTTATAACGATCGCTACAAACCTTCTGCATATACTTGATCGACGGCTTCAAGAAGTGGCGGGGGTCAAACTCATCGGGCTTAGCAAACAAAGCTTCGCGCACCGCAGCGGTAATCGCCAAACGGTTGTCAGTATCGATATTGATCTTGCGAACGCCGCACTTGATGCCCTTTTGGATTTCTTCCACAGGTACGCCGTAGGTTTCGCGGATTTTGCCGCCGTTGCTGTTGATAATTTCCAGCAATTCTTGGGGCACAGAAGAAGAACCGTGCATCACCAAGTGAGTATTCGGCAAGCGGCGGTGAATTTCTTCAATGCGGCTGATTGCCAAAATTTCGCCAGTCGGCTTGCGAGTGAACTTGTAAGCGCCGTGAGAAGTGCCAATGGCGACGGCTAGAGCATCAACGCCGGTTTGCTCGACGAAATCCACAGCTTGTTCAGGATCTGTCAGCAACTGATCGTGAGAAAGCGCACCTTCAAAGCCGTGGCCGTCTTCTGCTTCGCCCATTCCTGTTTCCAGAGAACCCAAGCAACCGAGTTCGCCTTCAACGCTAACGCCGATCGAATGAGCAACATTCACCACATCGCGAGTAACTTGAACATTGTACTCGTAGCTGGCGGGAGTCTTAGCATCTGCTTCCAGAGAACCGTCCATCATCACGCTGGTGAAACCTTGGCGCATGGCAGAATAGCAAGTGCCGGGGGCATTGCCGTGGTCTTGGTGCATGGAAATGGGAATGTGAGGATAGGTTTCAACTGCTGCCAAAATCAAGTGGCGCAGGAAATTTTCGCCAGCGTAGGAGCGAGCGCCGCGAGAAGCTTGCAGAATCACAGGGCTGTTGGTTTCGTCAGCAGCGCGCATGATCGCTTGGATTTGCTCCATGTTGTTGACGTTGTAAGCCGGTAGGCCGTAACCATTTTCAGCCGCGTGGTCGAGCAGCAATCGCATAGGTACAAGCGCCATAGATATTCCTCCTAATTATTTGTGATTTTTGGGCAGTGAATTTTGGACAAGCTCAATTCTTACGATAATATTAAGACAATTTGCCACCGATCGCGCACTATCTTTCCAGATTTACTTAAAAGTTCAAAAAACAAAATTTTGAGCTCCGAGCATTCCACTCAAAACTCAAAATTTTTAACTCACAAATTTTTTATGGGTCGCCCGGGATTTGAACCCGAGACCAATCGGTTAAAAGCCGAATGCTCTACCGCTGAGCTAGCGACCCGCGAAAACATTGTTACCGCACACAATTTCTAATAGTAGCACCCCTCCTTTGAAATAGCAAGTGTTTTTTAAATAAAATTTGCCGTCATGCGAACCAGCATCTCGCAAGTCGCTCCCGGCTGCAAATAAATCAAGTGTTCGCCAGTGTTGAGGGCATTTCGAGGAGCAGTCCAAGGTTCCAAACAGTAAAAATCCTTGCCCTTTACCATCCAGAAAACCAACTTCCCATAGCTGGAGTTGTAACTGAGGGTGAGCCGCAAGCCGCTCGCCGCGTCAGTGACAGTAGCAGCAAGACCAGTGAGTTCGTCAAAGGAAACATCAATTTCATCCAACGTCGGGTCAAAAACTCCAGTGAAGTAACCCTTTTCATGGGTGTTCTGATCTCTGTACTGCATCCCCGGAATATCAAAGCGCAGCTTAGATTTGTCCGTCGCCAAAAAGTAGGGGTGCAAACCACTAGAAAACGGCATGGGTTCAGCAGACAGATTGGTATATCGCTGAAAAATTTCCAAAGAATTGCCTTTAATCTGATAAGTGAAGGCTAGTTGGAAATCAAAGGGATAAACAGCCAGCGTCTTGTCGCTGCTGTCGAGAATCAGCGTAATAGCAGCGCAACCCTCCGTAACTTGTTCGCCTATTGTCCAAGGCAAGTCTCGAGCAAAGCCGTGCTGTTTGAGCTGACGCTCCACTCCCTTGTGCGTGTAAGTATTGTCGGGGAGATTGCTGCAGATGGGAAACAGGATGGGAATCCCGCCACGTACAGTTAGATCGGGATTAGCGAACCGTTCCGCGTCCAAATAGAAGATTTCTTTGCCTTCAACCAGCCAGCTAGTGGCAATACCGCCCCGTTCCGGCACAACTTCTAGAGTAGAGTTAGCGGCTTCGTCGGAGAGGATATAGGTTTTGTACTGCTTTTGCTTGAGCGCGATCGCAAACACATTTGTCATCGGTAGTAGGTCATTGATCATTGGTTGTCAGTAAATCAGTCGTTAATAATTGGTCGCTAGTATCTTGATGTTCACCCATTACCGCCCTTATCCTCCCCCTGCCTCCTCGTTGTTCCGACCCCCATCGGCTAACCAATTCTCCCAGCTATAGGAGGCAGGGCGATCCGGTGCTTGGAGCGTTTGCTGCTGTTAGCTGGAACTATCGCTGAGGCCGGCTGCTTTTTGAGTGCGACTTCAAAAGATACAGCCCGAGTCGGGGGTAGATAGCTTTGGGGACTCGGCACTGCTCCTTGAGTAGGAGATGGGGGCGAAATAAACGGTTCTTTGATGAATGGCTCTTTTGTAAACGGCTCTGGTTCCCCGCTGGGATTTTGAGGTTGAGTGGGGTAGATGCGCGGCGGCAAATTTTGATTCGGAGGCGGATTTGACTCAATTGCAGGCCCTGTCCCGTTCGGGAAAAATGAGGAGTTGTCCGGCTGTTGGGGCGCAGCCGGCAAAGCCGGCAAAATCAAAGTAGGTTTGGGTTGTCCGCGCCCTTGCTGAGTGCTTTCACCGGAGGTTCCCCCGGAACCTCGCCCGGGCTGGTATGTACCGCTCTTTGCTGCTCCTGGCAATGGAGAATTTGGAGTTTTTGATGCCGCTCCTGGCTGGACTAGGGCATCGAGAACTACAGAAGATTGCATCGGTCGATCGAAAATACTAGAAATTTGCTCGACACGTTTGAGGATGCGATCGGCTGCGGCTCCCTTCACCACATTCGGCTGAAACTTTTTCACCTCCACAGGCAGAAACTCTACCTTCATATTCCTGTCTTTGAGCGATACTTTCAGGACTGCGGTATCGTAATCCCTGCGAGCATTTCCGCCGAATATAAAATTACCCAGCGAGTAAACTATCGGACGGCCCTTGTAAATTTCTGCTCCTTGCAATACCTGGGGATGGTGTCCCACTACCAAATCAGCTCCTTGGTCGATCGTGAACCGAGCCAAATCAATCTGCCAGTCCCCCGGATAATCTGCCAATTCGACTCCCCAGTGGTAATTCACAATAATCCAGTCTACCTGACCCCTAAGAGCTTTAATATCCTCGGCCACGCGATTGTTACGGCGGGGGTTAGTGCCCGCTTTCCCTTGGTCAGCGACGTTAAGCTCGGCATCGTAATAACCGAGGTAGGCAATCCGCTGACCCTTAACTTCAATAATATCTGGACGCCTCGCTTCTTTAATATCTCTGCCGGCTCCCAGGTGTTGAATCCCACTATTATCTAGAGTATTCATCGTCTCCACCAGCCCCGGTTCCTCGTAATCCATAGCGCGGCTATTTGCCAGATTGACAATATCGACTCCTCCGGCTGTTAATACTTTCACCGATTCTGGATCGGCTTTAAAATTTAATTGTTTTTTGCCAGACCCCAATGTAGAGCGAGTCAGGGAGTTTTCTAGGTTAACCATCGCCACATCTGCTTGCCGGTACTCGTCCATATTGGCGAAAGCCCATTGGTGATCGTTGGCAGCAGATGCTCCGAGCGCATCCGATAGATTCACATTTCCTCCGAACATCAGCGTTACTGTTGGGTCGTAAGGATTAGCAACTTGCTTTTGCTGTACTACTGGTACCACTTCTAAGGCCGCTTGCACCGTATCTGCACGTTTTGGAGGCGGCCCCGACATTACCGCAGTTTGCTGGTAGGCGGATACTGGAGATACTAACTGCAGGGTCAGAGCTTCGTGGTAGCTGACCCAACACCCTAAAATAAAAGAGGCAAGTGCCGATCCCACTAGCAGCAGAGAACGATACGTTTTAAATTTAACCCAATCGACGACTGGTAGGGAACGGTAACGCCGACGCTGGCGGTTTGCCGGAGTGACAATTCGCACTGACTGTTTCCAGAGAATGTCTGCATCCCCAGCCAAGCGCGCGTGAATTCGCACTCCTTCTACTGCTGGCGAGTTGAGTCTCCAGAGTTGGTGGCAAATAAATTTGACTAAGCCTTCGCGGAGAGTGCTCCCGAGTAATGTAGTATCTGGCGCAAATTCGCGCTGGAATTCTACGAGGATTTGGACGCAGCCGGCCTGAGCCTGTTCGACGCGGGCATAAATCCCTTCGGGTCGCAGCAAGCTGTCAATCCAGTAATTGAGGGCTTGAAAGTTGCCCGATCGCGCTAGCTCCAAGATAGACGGCTGCGACCAATTTTCTGCGTACACCATCAATTAGCCTCCTTAATACGCACGAGCAATGACTCCAATTTGTTTTGAACGGAACCGCAATTCTTTTAGCTTAACCGCCACAGGTTCCGCTGCCCGTTTTGAAGCTAGTTGTTGGCCGCCACCATTTTCTACATTTAGGGGCTGCCTGCTGTCAGTGATTTTTATCACACTCAGGTCGGTAGATTTGAGATTTGAGATTTGAGATTTGAGATTGAGTTCACAGAGGGTAATCGGGGCCAGAACCAACGTCGAAACAAGAGGTTTCTGGGGGAATTGAGGCACAAGAGAGGGAGATTTATGAGGCAGAGTCTGTTTTTATTGTCGCTGTTTGAGTGTCGCTTTAGAGCTTTCGCTTTGAGATTTGAGATTTGAGATTGAGCCAAGAGGGGTTAGTGGGCGATAAAACAAACGTCGAAACAATATATTTCTGGGGGAATTGAGGCAAAAGAGAGGGAGATTTATGAGGCAGAGTCTGTTTTTATTGTCGCTGTTAATCGCGTGCCTTTGTCAAGTCCTAATGCTTCGATCTATGCTGGCAAATGCCTCTCACGAGGGATGCCACTGGCTGCACAACCTGTAATTGGATAAATGGCGTACTAGATAGATTTGGTGGTAAAATCAAATTTGGTAACTCCCATCGGTACCAAAGTTGCGGAAAACGTGAAACTGGCCAGTCCACACGGCTGTGCCTTCCGATGTAAAACCCAAAGTACGTTACTGTAAACAGGCCATATTTTAAGCAAGTTACACTGCGCAGGAGAACTGACAAATGCTACAGCGCAAAATCTATCAACTCTGTTGTGATGGTCGTGAGGTTTCTATTTTTCTTCGAGATCAGCAACGTTGGATAGAGCGCGCTCGTATCCTAGATATTGAAGGGGATCTAGTCACGCTGCGCTACGAAACCGACGAAGAAGACGAAATCAGCTCTTGGGAAGAAATGGTGCGTCTCGAAAGTATTGGAGCTGTGTCCCAGAAGTTGGCTTCGGTGTCCCGAACTAACTGCGAACCCCTAGTTTCTGACGATTGTCCCGAAGCCGAACAAATTCGCAATCACTACCCGGACTCGAATTTGGAATAGTTTTGAGCTCGCGCTTGAGGCACAAGGAAAACTTGGGGGAAAAGAAAACGACTTTTCTCCCTTTTTTGTGGAGAAATTATGCAAAAAACCCGGTTTAGGCCAAACATATTCTGGGTTGTGACCACATAAGTTATTTTGCCTTTAAATTTAAGCTTGAGGGCGGGATCTGCTGCCCACGGGACAACAGCGTAAATACACAGTAGTTTAAAAATTCAATGCGCGACACCCTAGCCCTGCTGAAACAGGGTTTTTTGTCTGGTTGCGTCTAGGATGGTTTTTTTGTTTTCTGGACCTGCAGGCTGGTTTGTAGGTGTCCCAGAGCTTATTCGCCGTCTGTTTCGCCATCTAGGAAAAGTTCCGACTCCGGTATCGCTTTAAACACGGGACAGTAACCGTCGGGGGTAACTTTAAAGCCAAACAAAGCACTGGACTGGTTCCAACAGCGCTGGCTGCGGTAGTGCTGACAATTGCCGCAGCATTCGAGGTTTGCCTGAACGGCGCTGCCTTGAAAAAGCAGTTCCCGCTGGGAGATGCCGCGCAGTACCAGTTCTTCGCCTTGCCAGCGCGCTTCTACCAAACCGGTATCGGCAAAATTGGCCCACCGAGGATCGGCTGTAATCGGACTCGGTAAACTAATTGCTACCTCTGTCCCCAATTCGCTGAGTTCTCCCTCATAGTTAGTTTCTGGGATAGCGGGCTGCAAAAACATTTCCCCGATCGGCAATTCTACCAGTGTTCCGGCCGCCGGAGTGTGCAACTGGTAGCGGTTTCGCAGCTCGTCCAAGTTAGCCAAGTCAGCCAAATATGCAGGGGAACCGTGGAGTAAAATTACGTGCTGGGGACGCAAATTGTGGATGAGTTGGGTCGTCCCCGGTCCGTCGCAGTGTTCGGCTAGCAGATAAGTTTCGACATTTCTGACTGCGGATTCGGGCCAGTTGCTGACGGGATATCCTGGTTTTTGAGGTGCGAGCAAAATCCAAGGATTTGTGGCATCTGCAACATACAAAGCCAAATCAGCTATTTGGTCAGTAATCACAATACAGGGCGTGGCTCCCAATCCGGGGCGTTGTTCGGCAGACAGCCGGCGGACGCGGGGTTTCACCCTTTCGTCCCAAAACAAAGGTTGGTGCAGAGCAAAATTTTGGACGGCGGTGGGAAATTGGGGTAACAGTTCCAGATAAGCGTCGCACCCGTCAGCGACAGTGCCGTCCACCCAAATATCCAAGTCGCGACCAGTAAAGTAGTGGTGACTGCGGAGCAGCATCAGCATTTCTTGGCCCAAACCAAGGGCCGGCGCGGGCAGCAGTACCGAGTACCCGTCGGCGATGGCGCGGTGGATGCGATCGGCTAACTGATTTTCTAGTTGTCGGCGGTGAGGGTGGCGCGCCGTGCCGTAACTGCCTTCCAAAATTAACACATCCGGTTTCATGCCCCTGAGTTCTCCCAGGGGCAAACCTTCCACCAAACGAGAATTGGATAGGAAAAAGTCGCCGGTGTAAACCACGGTGTAGGTGCGGTGCGGCGCGGCATAAGTCAGCAGCACAGTCGCCGCTCCGGGCAAATGGCCTGACGGGAACAACTGCACGCTCAGTCCTGGGCGCACTTCGAGCGGCGACTGCCATGGCAGTCCCTGGCAGAACCGGGACTCTGGCTGCTGAGCCAGTTCTGGCCAGTTGAGCGGTAGCAGTCGCGCTGTCACTTTGCTGGCGTAAATTGGCAAGTGGGGGAAAGATTGATGGAGTGCTAGCAAACCTCTGGCATGGTCAGAGTGAGCGTGGGTACACACCACAAAATCGGCTGGCAGCGATCGATTTAGTGTCGCTGACAGCGGTGCAATATCCTCTACACCGCAGTCGAGTAAAATGCGGTGCGGCCCCATTCGCACTAGCAGACAGACCCCTTCCTGTGCGTGGCCTGCGCCGTAAGGTAAACAATCGAGATCCATCACTGCGGTTAGCTCCCTGCTTTGCACGCAACTTGCAGTATCGCCACATTTAAACATTGGTTGCGACTGCATTCATTCGATCGAGTTCAGTCTCGGACGCTGAAACCGGGTTTGATGAACGAAAACACTTTGTTGCCGCCCTCGCTCCCGGTTAAAAAACCCGGTTTATCAAAGTTCTGGTGCGTAAGCCCTAGAGCTAAATGTTTGCTCGAAGGCTCCGGCTCTCGTGCAAGGAAAGTAATTGCACTTAAGATTTGATGCACGCCAAGAAGGTGATTTTCCGAAGGCATTTGCCTGATCGGCATTGGGCCTTCGACAAAGTTCATGCTACTGGTTCTTGCATCAAAAGTTACATTTTATTGCACCATATAAGAGCAACGAGCTCGATCTCATATTCTGAGTTTTAAACCTTTTTCCACAATTTGCGCTTGGTAAAAGCTCGTCTTTTTTATGAGAAGATTTTAATTCAGATGCCCAAACATCTTGATAAAACTTTACAATTCTTCATTTTTAGGGTTTTCAGCGCTGTGTATTGTCCAATCTGAAAAACGGGGAACCAGTATCGTGCTAGCTAACTGCTGTTGCCAGGGCAGAGAGAGACTTTATGAGTTTGATCGGTTTCTTTGTAAAAGTTTGATACATTCTTCTAAGCAAACCTTCTGGCTATCCAAGAGAGAGTTTAAATGGCTTTTTGACCGCAAGAATCCACGATACAAGCCCCCGGATTCATCCCTGGAGAAATAAAAAACCTGTATCCGATGAAACTTGCCCCCCGAATTTATCCATGGGGTCTATGCTTCCATTCTAAAATCTAAAATCTAAAATCTAAAATCTAAAATCGATTGACCCCGCCCAAAAATGGATATAAGTTTCCGACAGGAATCGCCCGCAGCCCAAAGTTTTAGACTCTTGTTCAAGCTCCAGATTCATCTGTGGAATAAATCTCAAATCGTTCGACTCAGCGCGACTCGACAGCTCGCCCAACGTCTGAGCGCGGCGAGACTAAGCGGGGATCGACGGCTCGCCCAAAGTCTCGCCGAAGTCTCAAAACTCAAATCTAAAATCGACTGACTGCCCCATAATAGGTTTGTTTACTCCGCTCTTTGACTAGGGGAAAAACGATGTGTTTTTTTTGTTTTACCCCAAACATAGCCAGATAAATCCCCCGACAAGGGAGGATATTTATCCTCTACAAATCCCAGTAACTTGCCAGAAATAATCTCAGGTCTATGAGTCTCCAACCAGTCTGTAATTTTCGTTTCTTTTATCATTTGGGTATTGTTTGGGGTGGAGTTTTTGAGCTGTTTGTCAGCTAACCCGTCGCGGCTTAAACAGAGTGTAATAGCTTGGTTTTAAGTCAAACATCACCTCGTAGTTCTCGAATATTATCGTTGGATTTGTGCTAAATTCTAGTTTTTTGACTGCCGTCACGAAATGACTGCTGCGCTTTGCACAGATTCTAGATAACTGACCAAGAATTTCTTGATGGTACAAGCCCCCGGATTTATCCGTGGAATCAATCCCAAATCGAAAATCGAAAATCGAAAATCCCCCGCATTTATCCGTGGGTAAATCTAAAATATAAAATCGCACAATCGATTGACTGAGACTCGTCGTTCTGCGAATTTTAACCTAGAGATACCAGTAGTTTTTAGAGTTTGGTTTAAGAACGAATGAAGTCGTAAATGACTTATTTAACCTGCTATATCTCGGCATTAATAGCCTTAAGTCAACATTTAAATCAAATAAGACTGCTTCAATTAATGGTGTATAGATTGGAGTATCTCAACTCATTTATAGCCTTTCTCAAAAAGATGAGGTACAATAACAGCAGTGTGTAAACCAGTTAAAAATATTTGACGATGTAACTTG
>NZ_JAUBQN010000108.1:0-1451 GCF_036701295.1 Microcoleus harperi Pol14_C6
AAGCGTGAGGTAAGAGCATTTGGTGGATGCCTTGGCATGTACAGGCGATGAAGGACGTGGCACGCTGCGATAAGCGTGGGGGAGCTGTGAGCAAGCTTTGATCCCGCGATTTCCGAATGGGGAAACCCACCTATCCCGATTATCTCGCCCGTGAGCAATCACGGGCTGGGTAATTGGGCAAAGGTATTGCGAGACTGAATACATAGGTTTCGTGAAGCGAACCCGGAGAACTGAAACATCTCAGTACCCGGAGGAAAAGACATCAACCGAGATTCCGTTAGTAGTGGCGAGCGAACGCGGACCAGGCCAGTGCCTGGTGTTTAATTAGCAGAACATTCTGGAAAGTTTGGCCATAGCGGGTGACAGCCCCGTATGCGAAAATGAAACATCAGGACTCGAGTAGGGCGGGACACGTGAAATCCTGTCTGAACATGGGGGGACCACCCTCCAAGCCTAAATACTCGTACATGACCGATAGCGAACAAGTACCGTGAGGGAAAGGTGAAAAGCACCCCGATGAGGGGAGTGAAACAGTACCTGAAACCGAATGCTTACAATCAGTTGGAGGGTCCTTGAGGCCTGACAGCGTACCTCTTGTATAATGGGTCAGTGACTTAATCTATCAAGCAAGCTTAAGCCGTTAGGTGTAGGCGCAGCGAAAGCGAGTCTGAATAGGGCGACTGAGTTTGATGGATTAGACCCGAAACCCGGCGATCTAGGCATGACCAGGCTGAAGGTGCGGTAACACGCACTGGAGGGCCGAACCGTTCAATGTTGAAAAATTGTCGGATGAGTTGTGTTTAGGGGTGAAAGGCCAATCAAGCCGGGAAATAGCTGGTTCTCCGCGAAAACTATTTAGGTAGTGCGTCGGATGTTTACCTGTGGGGGTAGAGCACTGGATGGGCTAGGGGGTCGCGAGATCTACCAAACCTAACCAAACTCCGAATACCACAGAGTTAGTCCGGCAGACAGACGGCGGGTGCTAAGGTCCGTCGTCAAAAGGGAAACAGCCCTAACCTACAGCTAAGGTCCCCAAATCGTATCTAAGTGGGAAAGCATGTGGGATTTCCAAAACAACCAGGAGGTTGGCTTAGAAGCAGCCATCCTTTAAAGAAAGCGTAACAGCTCACTGGTCTAAATAAGAGATCCTGCGGCGAAAATGTAACGGGGCTCAAGATACGTACCGAAGCTTAGGGTTTGGATCTTTTTGATCCAAGCGGTAGCGGAGCGTTCCGTAGGCCGATGAAGCGGGAGGGTAACCGACCGTGGAGGTATCGGAAGTGCGAATGCTGACATGAGTAGCGATAAAGAGGGTGAGATGCCCTCTCGCCGAAATCCCAAGGGTTCCTGCTTAAAGCTAATCTGAGCAGGGTAAGCCGGCCCCTAAGACGAGCCCGAAGGGGGTAGTCGATGGGAACCACGTTAATATTCGTGGGCCTGGAGGTGTGTGA
>NZ_JAUBQN010000077.1:0-10555 GCF_036701295.1 Microcoleus harperi Pol14_C6
TAATTCTTTGAGATTTTGCTGCTCAGACATATTGTTCTATTTCACGTTATATTCCCAATCTAAATATTAACACACGGCTTAACTATTATAAATTATAAGTTTTTACGAATCATTTAGGATTGCTATAGATACTTACGATCGTGCTCAACCGCATCCCTAGTAAATACAAACTCGTGTTTATTATAGAAATCAACCGCTATTTTATTCTCCTCATAGACTACTAAACTAATTGGAGATTTGCAGTTTTGTTTAACCTGCTTCATCAATTTAGTTCCGCAGCCTTTGCGTTTATAATCTTTCAAAATATATAAACTATCTAATATTGTCTTATGATTATACTCACGAGCAAAGACAAATCCAATTACTACATCACCCTCCACTATAACCCATGCTTTAATCGACCATTTTCCATTAATATCTTCACCTTTGCCATTCAATAAATTCTTTTTTAGATCATCTAGTTCTTTCTGTAAAGCATCATCAGGCACCAAGCCTAGTAATTTTTCTTCTGTTTTAAATATTTCTAAAACTTGATTAAGATGAATTGATTTATTATACTTTCTGATTTGTCCAACCATAGTTGATTTGTTCCCAAAATACAGTGAGCGCAATAAATGCCTAAAGTTTTAGCGATTTCTGCCCTGATTAGGGCATCTTGAGGAGATCATTTTGAACTCGCAATCTGCCTAGCAGCTTCTCGCAGCCGCTCCATATCGCGCATCGGTGGTATACCAAAGAGCCGCTTGTACTCTCGGTTGAAGTGCGAGGAATCGTCGTAACCCACACGGTAGGCAGCACTGGTAGCGTCAAGGTTTTGCCCCAGCATCAGACGGCGAGCTTCCTGGAGCCGCAGTTGCTTCTGGAACTGCAAGGGACTCATGGCAGTGACAGACTTGAAGTGATGGTGGAAGCTCGATACACTCATTCCCAGCTCTCGTGCGATGCTTTCAATCCGAAGTGGCTGGTTAAAGTCTTTACGAAGTCGATCGACTGCTCTAGCAATTTGGTGGGTAGAGCCACCCAGAACAGCAATTTGACGCAGCCGATCGCCTTGCGCTCCCATCAGCAGTCGATAAATGATTTCTCGCTTAATCAGTGGTGCGAGAACATGAGCTTCCGCAGGGGAATTTAGAAGCCTGACGAGCCGCACCGTAGCGTCTAGCAGATTGGTATCCAGTGGACTGACATCGATCGCTTTGACACTAGCCTCGCTTTGAGCTGAGGGATAGCCTGCCTCAACCATGACTGAGCCAACCAGGGTGGGGTCGAGATCCAGACGAAGCCCCAGGTACGGTTTTTCCTGGGTTGCTTCTAGAATTCGGCTGGCAATCGGTAGTTCGACCGTCCCCAATAGATAGTGCATCGGATCGTACTGGTAGCGCTCGCTGCCTAGCAGCACTTCTTTGCTGCCCTGAGCAATGACACAAAAGGAAGGAATCGAGACACTATGAATGCATTCCGAAGGAAAGGAGGTGCGGTAGAAGTGCAATCCTTTCAGCGGCTCGATCGTCCCATCATGACAAATCGCCTGTGCAATCCGCTCGGTCAGTTCGTCTCTGTGGGCTTGCGCTCTATCTGCCTCGCGCTTTGCCTGCTGGTCGTTCATTAACTCCATAGCGGACTTTTCACTCGTTTTGGCAGCGTTAATTTCTAAGTTTGCAGGATTGTACAACAATCTTAGACGATCGTTCTATTGCTTGCCTTTGAGGATTCTTAGAATGAAGCTAAAGCAATGAAAAACGATTCCGGCGAATTGTAAGCGTCTGGATTTCTCTTCAAGAGAAAACTCAAATTTGTTTGGTCAAGCGCTTCTTGCGATTGCACGAGAAGCATCATCAAATCCACGGCAGGCATTGGTCGCTGTGGGAAAGCTTTGCATGACTAAGCACAAACATGGAGGAACAGAAATGAAACGGCTCACGATGCCTGTTATGGCATTTTCCTTGTTGGCTTTGGGGTTCGCGCAGGCAGGTCGTACACAAGTCTCATCTGGCGATCGCCCACAGACCGTAGAAATCACGCGGAACGGTTCGCAGCCTTCCACTGAAGGATCTGCCGAATATTTCACGGGTTCTGTACGCATCAATCCTCTTTTTCCGGTGCACGAACCGTCACGCGCATCTGGCGCAAGTGTCACCTTTGAGCCTGGTGCCCGCACCGCATGGCACACTCATCCTTTGGGGCAAACCCTCATTGTGACGGCTGGAATTGGCTGGGTTCAGCAGTGGGGCGGTCAAATTCAGGAAATTAGACCTGGTGATGTCGTCTGGATTCCACCCGGTGTGAAACACTGGCACGGAGCTACAGCCAGTACAGCCATGACTCATACTGCCATTCACGAGGCGCTCAACGGCAGCCCTGTGGACTGGATGGAACAGGTCAGCGACGAGCAATATAAAGCAAGATCCTAATGCTTTTGAGAAGGTTCTCCACCAATGGGAAAAACTGCCAGAAGAGAATCCTGATTGGCGTTCTCGCTTTAGCAATGTCCCTGAGTTACTCAGCCTGCCGTGCCGACAACAGGATGCCTAGCAGCGCCCCGTCAGAAATGCCAACTGAACTATCAACCGAGCAGCCAAACAGGATGAAGATAAACATCAAGGTCGGAAACAAAGTCATTACAGCCACGTTGATTGACAGCAAAACCACTCAGGATTTTATTTCCCTGCTGCCATTGACACTGACGCTAGAAGATTACGCAAACACCGAAAAGATTAGTGATTTGCCAAGACGATTATCGACAGAAGATGCACCTTCGGGCAGTGCTCCTGCGGTTGGAGATATTGCTTATTACGCTCCCTGGGGGAATTTGGCGATGTATTACAACGATTTTGGGTACTCAAACGGACTCATTATCCTCGGAAAAATTGACGGTGACATCGAGGCATTGAATGTGCCAGGGTCTGTAGAAGTGACGATCGAGCTGCAATCGCAATAAAGAGGGTAGGGAAATGAAACGGCTTGCGACGACTATCGAACCGAAGCGAACCTGCTAGATAAACCCACACTTATTGAGAACTCAATGAAATACCGCATTTTAATACCAACCCTTTTGATGAGTGCAATCTGTACAGCGATGGCATTTGCACTCGACAAAACACACGTATCGGGTAAGAACCCCCAAACACTCGCGCAGCAGTCCGCTGTAGTCGAGGGGGCGGACAACTTCTATCAGAGTGACAAAGTGACCATGCAAAGAGTTACGTTCAAAAACGAATACAACATGCAAGTTGTCGGGAATCTCTTCATTCCCAAAGACTTGGATCAGAACGCCAAGAATTCGGCAATCATTGTCGGGCACCCAATGGGCGCAGTGAAAGAACAGAGCTCAAATCTGTATGCCCAAAAACTGGCAGACCAGGGATTCGTCACCTTGTCCCTCGATTTGTCCTTTTGGGGTGAGAGTGAGGGGCAGCCCCGCAACGTTGTTTCGCCGGATATTTATGCCGAAGATTTCAGTGCTGCAGTCGATTTTTTGGGCACCGAGTCATTCGTTGATAGGAACCGGATTGGCGTTCTCGGGATTTGCGGCAGTGGCAGCTTCGTCATCAGCGCCGCCAAGATTGACCCGCGCATGAAGGCCATTGCGACGGTCAGTATGTATGACATGGGTGCGGCCAACCGTAACGGGCTGAGGCATTCTGCGACCCTCGAACAGAGGAAGCAAGCGATCGCAGAGGCGGCTGAGCAACGCTATGCGGAGTTCACGGGCGGCGAAACCAAATACACAAGCGGAACCGTGCATGAACTGAATGAGAACTCCACCGCTATTGAGCGCGAGTTTTATGACTTCTACCGCACTCCCAGGGGCGAATACACCCCCAAAGGTTCGTCGCCGAAACTTACAACCCATCCGACACTGACCAGTAACGTCAAATTCCTGAACTTCTACCCGTTCAATGACATTGAGACGATTTCGCCCCGTCCCATGCTGTTCATCACGGGCGCAGATGCACACTCCAGAGAGTTCACTGAAGATGCTTACAAACGCGCAGCCGAACCAAAGGAACTCTACATCGTTCCGAACGCTGGCCATGTCGATTTGTACGATCGGGTGAAGCTTATCCCGTGGGACAAGCTTCAGTCATTTTTCAATCAGCACCTCAGTCGGTAAACGAGAAACTGTCGTTTTAATACAGGAGAAAATATGGTATCCAATTTGAATGGAAACTTCACAGATAAGGTGGCTTTTGTCACCGGAGCAGCAAGCGGCATTGGTCGCGAGGCGGCACTGGCGTTTGCCCGTGAAGGCGCTAAGGTCGTAGCTGCTGACATTTCAGAACAGGGCAATCAAGAAACGGTACGCCTGATCGAAGACCAGGGCGGACAGGCGATCGCCGTTAAGTGCGACGTGACGCAAGCCGAGGACGTGAAAGCGGCTCTGGACAAGACCGTTGAGGCTTTCGGGCGGCTGGACTTCGCCTTCAACAACGCGGGCATCGAGCCGAGGAATCCGGCTCCGACCGCAGAGTACGAGGAAGAAGAGTGGAACCGGATCATCGACATCAACCTGCGCGGCGTTTTCCTGTGTATGAAGCACGAGATCCCGCTGATCCTTAAACAGGGTGGTGGCGCGATCGTCAATACCTCATCGGGGGCAGGAATCATCGGCATCAAGGGCAGCCCCGCATACACTGCCGCGAAACATGGCGTAATTGGTCTCACCAAGGCGGCAGCCCTCGACTACGCCGCCCAGAATATCCGCGTCAATGCCGTCTGTCCCGGCTACATCGACACCCCGATGATGGGTCGCTTCACTGGCGGCACGGACGAAGGGCGAGCGCAGGTAATTGCGGAGGAGCCGATTGGACGGATGGGCAAGCCTGATGAGATCGCTGCGGCAGTTGTTTGGCTGTGTTCGGACGCGGCTGCCTTCATGGTTGGACACGCTATGGTCATCGACGGTGGACAAACGGTGCAGTAATCGTCGCCAACCTAATCAAACCTTAACCGCACGACAAAAAAGCACGATCGCCATCGCCACTGCCGTTAACGGCGATGACTCATATCGCCCCGCAGGCGGTAGGCGACATTAGCGACGAACAGTACCATATACCAAACGTAAACAGCTAGGAGCATCAATTCATGTACAACACGAAAGCTTATTCCGCAGCCAGTGCAACATCACCGCTAGCCTCCGACACGATCGCACGGCGCGATCCAACCGAACACGACGTGCAGATCGAAATCCTCTTCTGCGGCATCTGTCACTCAGATGTGCATTCAGTGCGTAACGAGTGGAGCGATTTCATGTCCACGACCTACCCGATCGTTCCCGGTCATGAGATCGTCGGACGGGTCACTCAAGTTGGTTCAGCAGTGACGAAGTACAAGCCCGGCGATCTAGCGGGAGTCGGCTGTATGGTCGATTCGGATAGTACCTGTCCCCATTGCAAAGCTGGCTTTGAGCAGTTTTGCCAAAATGCGATCCTCACCTACAACTCCCCAGACAAGCACAAGACTGCTCCAGTCACCTATGGTGGCTATTCCGATAGCATTGTTGTTGATGAACGCTTCGTGCTGCGCGTTCCCCCAAACCTCGATTTGGCTGGAGTTGCGCCACTCCTGTGTGCAGGCATTACCACGTATTCGCCACTCCGTCATTGGGGAGTCACAGAGGGTAAGAAAGTAGGTGTGGTCGGTCTGGGCGGATTGGGGCACATGGGCGTCAAGCTTGCTCATGCAATGGGAGCACACGTCGTTGCCTTTACCACGTCCCCCGACAAGAAAGAAGACGCACTCCGCCTGGGTGCCGATGAAGTTGTTGTTTCCCGCAATGCTGACGAGATGCAAAAGCACGCTGGTAGCTTCGATTTTATCCTCGATACCGTCGCCGCCAAGCACGACATTAATGCTTATCTCAACCTGCTCCGCCTCGACGGTAACATCACCCTTGTCGGCGCACCTGAGAAGCCCTTGGAGGTCGCAGCATTCAGCCTGATTATGGGCCGCCGCAGTCTTTCTGGCTCTATGATCGGCGGCATCGCCGAAACTCAAGAGATGCTCGACTTTTGCGGTGAACATAACATCACTGCCGATGTCGAAGTCATCCCGATCCAGAAAGTCAACGAAGCCTACGAAAGACTGCTCAAGTCCGATGTGAAGTACCGCTTTGTAATTGATATGGCTTCTCTTAAATCTGAATAACTGAGTTGGGACGGTGGAGCCTCGAAGCAGTGGTCATGCAGAAGCGCAAACTTGGTAACAGCAATTATTCGCAGAGGAGGTGAGTGTGGATACCACACGCTTGGAGGCATTTAGCGACGGTGTTTTTGCGATCGCAATCACCCTTCTGGTGCTCGAAATCAAAGTGCCACCACCCGATACGGCGCTCGGGGCGGAGCTCCTCCAGCTCTGGCCGTCCTACCTCGCCTACGTGGTGAGCTTCCTGGTGATCGGCGCAATCTGGATCAACCACCACGCCATGTTCAAACACATCGTCCGCGTGGACGGAATGCTGTTGCTGCTTAACGTCCTCCACCTGATGCCGATCGCCTTCCTGCCGTTTCCAACCGCTGTACTTGCAGAAGCGTTCCACCGGGGAATGGACGAGTCGGTTGCCGCTGGGTTCTACGGTGGCATCTTGACCCTGATTGGTATCTTCGTCAACGCCATGTGGCGGTATGCGGCTCACGAGTATCGGCTGATCGATACGCGCCTCACAGCGAAAAAAGTACGGAAGATCAGACGTTTATTCCTTGTCGGACCGATCGTTTATGCGATCGCCACCGTGGTCGCGCTGGTTCTGCCCTGGCTGGCGGTGCTGCTTTTCATCCTCCTCAACCTCTTCTATCTCTGGCCTCGCTGGGGTCACGGCAGCACTGCTTCCCACATCGGCGACTCCAGTATAAGCAGGGATCGCAGCGAAGGCGACTGACAACGGCGGGATCGGCTCGACGGCAAACAATATCAGTTCCACATTAACGGAGAAAAACAATGCAAACGCGCAAACTTGGAAACAGTAATCTGGAAGTCTCAGCGATCGGGCTCGGCTGCATGGGAATGAGCTTTTCTTATGGTCCGCCCAAAGACAAACAGGAGATGACTGCTCTTCTGGGGGCTGCGGTCGATCGCGGCATTACATTCTTTGACACTGCCGAAGTCTACGGCCCGTACTTGAACGAAGAACTGGTGGGTGAAGCCCTCGCTCCCTTCCGCGACCAAGTGGTCATTGCGACCAAATTTGGGTTTGACATCAGTCCTAATTCCGATCCTCGTGGCATGAAAGGTTCACCCGGATTGAATAGCCGACCGGAGCACATCAAGGAAGCCGTGGAGGGATCGCTCAAGCGGCTCAAAGTTGAGGTGATCGACCTACTGTATCAGCACCGGGTTGACCCAAACGTGCCAATTGAAGACGTGGCAGGAGCAGTGAAGGAACTGATTCAGGCAGGGAAGGTGAAGCACTTCGGGCTTTCTGAAGCGGGAGTGCAAACGATTCGGCGCGCCCATGCCGTTGTGCCAGTCACGGCTCTCCAGAGTGAATACTCGCTGTGGTGGAGAAAGCCTGAAGCGGAAGTGATACCGACCCTTGAGGAACTTGGCATCGGACTTGTCCCGTACAGCCCGCTGGGCAAGGGCTTTCTCACGGGCAAAATTGACGAAAGCACGACCTTCGATAGCTCTGACTTCCGCACCACCCTGCCTCGCTTCACGCCGGATGCACTCAAGGCGAATCAAGCCCTGATCGATCTGCTTGGTAGTATTGCAGAACACAAGCAGGCGACCCCAGCTCAGATCGCGCTCGCTTGGCTGTTAGCTCAAAAGCCGTGGATTGTTCCGATTCCAGGCACCACGAAGCTGCATCGCTTGGATGAAAATATTGGAGCTATCTCCATTGAACTCACATCTGACGATTTGCGTGACATTGATAACGCTGCTTCCAACATCGCAGTGCAAGGCGATCGATATCCCGAAAAGCTAGAGCAAATGACGGGTCGCTGAGTCTAGTTTTAGTCTTTGGGTCTGGCATGACCGCCCCTTAAACCAGACCCAACTCATTATGACTTGCTATAACTGTCTTTGCTCGAGTATGTCTCATAAGCAACAAAACCAAAAATCAGAATAGCTAAGACAATGCTGATCCGCCCTGTACCAAAGCCTACTCCCCCACTATCCTGAGATTTACCGATCCAATCTGCGAATGAAGCGCCCAATGGTCTAGTCAGGATATATGCGAGCCAAAAAGCCCCGACCTCATTAAGTCCTGAGCGCCAGTATGCGAACGCTGGTAAAGCAAATAACAAGGCAAACAGTAAACCTGATGTGAAATTCCCCAAACCCCAAGTTGATGCTGTCATATCACCTGCGGCTGTGCCAAGCGCAAATGTAGCCATAACGGTTGCCCAGTAAAATAACTCGCGCCGACGTGTGTAAATATGATTAATCGATAAAGTCTTCTCGCTCATATACCAAACTGCAAAAATAATACTAAGTACGACGGAAAATCCTACAGTCGATAGGAGATACGAAACCCCTAATACAACATGGATAGCATCAGCAGCCATTGTTCCGAATATAGCGACCATAATAATAGCTAACCAATAGACCCAGGGAATATATTTCCGTACTGAAAACTGTATTAGTAAAGCAATCACTAATCCAATTCCCCCCAGAGCGACCGCAAAAATAGGGTTCATCTGATGGGCTAGGTAATCTGAAGTTGTTTCGCCCATTCCCGTAGTCAGCAACTTGATAATCCAGAAAAAAATGGTAACTTCTGGCAGCTTTTTGATCATGCGATGCTGTGCAGATTGTTCTGTACTGTTTGGTTTTGGCTTCCTCTCTGGGTGGATTTTAGTTGCGGCTTTACTCAATATATAATGATAAATTAATTGTACATTAGCAGCCGACACCTGCTCAGATCGCGCGCGATCGCCTGGCTGCTGGCCCAGAAGCCGTGGATTGTTCCAATCCCAGGCACCACGAAGCTGCATCGCTTGGACGAAAACATCGGGGCAGTCTCCGTCGAACTCACGCCTGCGGATCTGCGTGACATCGATGATGCCGCCGCCAAAATCACAGTACAAGGGGCGAGATACCCCGAAAAGTTAGAGCTTTTGACGGGTCGCTGAGTGGCAAAGAAGAGAAAATGTGATATTTTAGTAGTTAAAAAGGAATTTCTTCCTCTTCATCTTCCCCAGTCTTAGCCGTCATCCGCCAACTGGTAATATACTCAATTTGCACATCAATTTTGTTAATAGCTTCCCCTAACCGCTTTTGGATGTATTGAGTCAGCGTCACCATAAAATCTAACTCAACTCCCACAGATAGCCCAAGTTTTGCCAATTTAGCAAAATCTACCTTCAAAATCGAGGAACTGGATAACTTAAAATGGGGAGTATTTTCCTGATTTTGCACCAACATTGCTTTTTTAATGCGCTCTTTCAAATGCTCAACTTCAGAATCCAGCAACTTCCATTCGGGCAAAATTTCTTTGTACCTTTCCCCCAATGCAGTTAAATCCTCACTCTCCGGTTCTGGCGCAACTTTCTTAGTAGATTTTCGCCGCTGCTGTACATTAGAATTCAACCGCCAACTAGCAATATCCTCCACTTCCAAAGATGGAGCCGCGATGAGTTCGCCTAACTGTTTTTGAATTTCTTTCGTCAGCGTCACCGGAAAATTCAACTCAATTCCCTCACTTTGCGTCAGTCTTGCCAGGGTGAGAAAATCTACTTTCATAGCTATCGAACTGGAAAGCTCAAAATAAGAACTGTCTTTGAGCTTTTGCGCCATCATCCCCGCTTTAAATCGTTCTTTGACTTCAGCAATTTCTGAGTCTAGTGGCTTCCACCGAGATTCTATTTCCTGATATTTTTCGCCCAATGCTGTCAAGTTTTCCGTGGCGGGTTCGGGGTAACATTGGGCAAGGATTTCTACCAGGCGGCGATGCACTCCAGCTAAATAAACCGCGTCCATCTTGGCATACTCTAGCTGCTTCTGGGTCAGGGGACGCTTGCCCCAATCGCCGCTTTGTTCTGTTTTATCAACATAAGCAATGTCGCAAAGTGTTTCTATTAAAGTTTTGAGTTGTCGGTTGGGTAATGGCAGAATGTAAGTGGGAATTTTTCTCGCCATTTTTAATGTGCAAGTGACATTTTGAGCGTCGTCGTTGCCCAAAAATCTGATGTCATAGCTGGCGTTGTGCAAGACTTTTTCAATATTTGGATTGACCATGATTTGGCTGATAAAATCTTTTGCCAATTCAGGTTGATCCAAGACATCTAGTAGAAAAGTGCCATCTCCACTCGAATCTGTGGAGTCAGCTAACACCTGAATCAGAGATAATCTAGGGTTGGATTTATAGTCTGCTATTTCTGTGTCAACCCACAGGATTGTAGTTTGGGCAAATTTAGCGATGAGTGATTGTATGTCGTTTTCTGCTGTTAAATAAGGCATTTTTACAGACTTTTGCTATTAACTTTTTGATTATCTTATGCTATAGCAATTATTGGCTATATTGTCAACAATCGTATTAATACCAATTCACTATGAAGGTACACTAAAATATAGGGTAAAAGTAGAGGCAATTCAATATGGCGAACAAACTTCA